>CAZOSQ010000350.1:0-4144 GCA_964582245.1 uncultured Bacteroidales bacterium
TTTCCGGCTGCAGATTGAAGGCGTACTGAAAAGCTGGGCCGTTCCCAAGGGGCCAAGCCTAGATCCGGAAGTAAAAAGGTTGGCCATGAAAGTAGAAGATCATCCACTGGATTATATCTATTTCGAGGGAATAATTCCTAAAGGAAACTATGGTGCTGGAAGTGTCATGGTTTGGGATGCAGGCAAATATTATGTTACTGAAGATAAAACTCTGCCCGATGATGATGTGGTGGAAGAAAAAATTAGGAAAGGGGGGCTCAAAATATTCCTGGATGGCGAAAAAATCAAGGGATGGTTCAAAATTTTTAGAATGGGAAAGGGAGCTAAGGATGAGGAAAAAGAAGAATGGTTGATGGTAAAAGTTAAAGACGAGTATGCTGACGGGCACGAGGAGTTTGAAGAAACATCTGTTTTAACAGGAAAAACCATGAAAGAAATAGCAACAGGGGATGAACGGGAATTGTCCACCAGGAATATCCAAGATGATATTTCTAAACTAGGAGGGGTAGGGAAAAAAGACTTTCCTGGTATGGTTAAACCCATGTTGGCTACCTTGATAGATGAACCTTTTGACGGACCTGATTGGCTTTTCGAGTTAAAGTTAGATGGTTATCGTGCACTTGCCGCAAAAAATGAGGGTCTTGTGAATCTTTATTCCAGGTACGGGAATAGTTTTAACAAACAATACGAGATCATACAACAAGGTTTGAAAGATATACCAGGTAACTTTATTGTTGATGGAGAAATAGTCGTGCTGGATGATAAAGGGAAATCCAATTTTCAGCAGTTGCAAAATCTTGATGACCTAGGTAAAAAAAAACTATATTATTATGTTTTTGACCTTATTTGGATGAATGGATATTCCTTGGAACATGTCCCTTTGATTGAAAGGAAAAATGTCTTGAAAGAATTAATTAATGGTAAGAACCCCAGGGTTAGGTATTCAGATCATATTGAGCAACAAGGTAAACCATTTTTTAACCAGGTGCGTACCATGAACCTGGAAGGTATCATGGCAAAGAGGAAAAATAGTTTATATTTTCCTGGGGCAAGATCCAAGGAATGGTTGAAAATAAAAGGCGTGTTAAGGCAAGAAATGGTGATTTGTGGTTACACTGCCCCGAAAGGATCAAGGGGGTATTTTGGCGCTTTATTATTATGTGTTAAAGAAGGTGATGAATTCATATATACCGGCAAGGTAGGAACTGGTTTCAATGAAAAGACCTTGGAAAAAGTGTACAAGAAAATGGAAGACTTCAAGGTGAATAGTCCAACTGTTAAAAACCCCCCTCGTGAGAAAAACATTCAATGGATAAACCCCCGGTTGATATGCGAGGTAAAATTTTCTGAATGGACGAAGGAAAAAATAATGCGGCATCCGCGCTTCGTGGGTTTGCGCGAAGATAAACCTCCGGGAGACGTAATTATGGAAAGGCCATTAAAAGCACCGGAAAGTGCTATTACAAAAATTTCCTTTTCCAATGAGAATAAAATGTTTTGGCCCGAACAGAAAATCAGGAAAATTGACGTGATTAACTATTACAATGATATTGCTGAATATATCTTGCCCCATTTGAAGGATCGGCCACAGTCACTTTTTCGAACCCCGGAAGGAATTTTGGCGAAGGGATTTTTTCAAAAAAACGTGAAAGGAAAAGTGCCTGGCTGGATTAAAACCCTGGAAATACCCAATAGTAAAGATGAAGTTACCGAATACCTGCTCTGCCAAGATAAGGATACCCTTTTATTCATGGCAAACTGGGGTTGCCTTGAAATTAATCCTTGGAGTTCCTCGCTACCCAATTTAGACAATCCCGATTACATGATCTTTGACTTGGATCCCGTGGAAATAGGATATGATAAAATCGTGGAAATAGCGAAACAATTTAGAAAATTATTCGAGCAACTGGAAATTAATTCTTACTTGAAAACATCAGGTTCAAGAGGTTTACATATCTATGTTCCTTTAGAACCAAAATATACTTATGAACAATCACAAAACTTTGTTAAAATATTGGAAACAATGATTCACGGGCAAAACCCGGCGATTACCAGTTTTACTCGGTCACCCTCGGCTCGAAAAGGTAAGATATACCTGGATTATCTTCAAAATGCCAGGGGAAAAACCATGTCTTCCCCTTATTGTTTGCGACCAAAACCAGGAGCACCGGTTTCAACACCATTAAAATGGGATGAATTATCCCCCGGGATGGATCCATTACAATATAATTTTTTCAATACCAGGGACAGGCTATCAAAATACGGGGATCTTTGGGGAGACATGTTCCAAAACCGGGTGGACATGATTATGGTCTTGGAAAAATTAAAAAAGTACCGGTAACATTGGTAATGGCATGATTTTTTTATCATTCATCATGAATCAATAAAAAGAGAATTTATGGAAAAAAATAAAGATAAAAAAGTACAAGAAAATTTGGAGAAAATAAATGCAAGTTTGAAATCGCATTTGGCCAATTTAAAAGAAGAGGATATTAATAACATAGACCGGGAGGAGCAACTTATCGCGAAGGTGATGGAGGATTCCGGCAGATCCGAAGAAGAGGTTCGAGAAGCTTTAGATTACATAAGGTACGAGTACCATAATAATAGCCAGTATTTCAAAGAATAACTTATTCACGTTGATTTGAACCGGGATCATTCGTGAAGAATCATAAAACCCTGGTACAAAAGCAGGGAGACATAATTCATATAATCGTGAAACGAACATAGAAAATTTAACATTAATTTTCGTGAGCAAGATTGATGCCTCGAAAGTTTTCGGGGAGTGTGAGGGTTGCTCTCTTTATTTATCGATCGGGAACAAGGTTTCCATGTTATACGAGAATTTTTGTGATTTTCACTGTTAAAAATTTAGATACATGAAAACACCAAGTAAATTTCCAAGGGAAGAACAAGAACTTCCCGGTGATCAGCATGAAATGACCTTTCAACCTGTCACCATGCGAGAAAATTATAAAGGAAGTAATAAATTAAAAGACAAGGTAGCTTTAATAACTGGCGGGGATAGTGGAATCGGCCGCGCTATAGCAGCACATTTTGCGTGTGAGGGTGCTGATGTAGCAATATCCTATTACGACGAGGAAGAGGATGCCCGTGAAACTCGTGAAATGGTTGAAGCTTACGAGCGAAAATGTATCACTTTCAAGGGAGATATAAAAGATCCTGATTTTTGTAACCATATAATTGAGAATACCATCGATACCTTCGGGAAGTTAAATATCCTCGTGAATAACGCCGGGACCCACATCCCCCAGGATCAAATTGGAGAAGTTTCAAATAATCAATTGGAAAATACATTTGAGACAAACTTCTTTTCATTTTTCTATTTATCAAGGGAAGCAGTTAAACAAATGAAAGAAGGCGATACCATTATAAATACTACATCCGTGACAGCTTACAAGGGACATCCCTTTTTGTTAGATTATTCTTCTACCAAGGGAGCCGTGGTGAGTTTCACCAGGGCGTTAGCCAACAATTTAGCCTGCAAAGGGATTAGGATCAATGCCGTTGCCCCAGGGCCTATATACACTCCACTCGTGGTGGCTGCATTTGAAGATACCAGCAAATTTGGACAAAATACCCCCATGGGAAGAGCAGGTCAACCGGCAGAAGTGGCTCCTGCATTCGTGTACCTCGCGAGTGAGGACTCTTCATACATGACAGGTCAAGTATTACATATCAATGGTGGACAGGTGATGAATAGCTAGTGTCTTGTCAATGATAAAGCGTCCTGTCGTTTCAGCCACTACGCCGGGTTGAATGTGAATCCGATGCGCTTTAATACATGTGACGCGTCACTAGTATAAATTATCTTTTTAAAATGAAAAGGGTTTTTAGAAGTTGGAAGCTGGAAGTAGGAAGCTGGAAGTTGGGAGTTGGAAGTTGGAAGTTGGGAGTTGGAAGTTGGAAGTTGGGAGTGAGAAGCAGGAACCACCGCCCACCGTTCACCAATGACTACCGGCTAAGTTACTAATTACTAATTACTAATTACTAGTTACTAATTACTAGTTACTAATTACTAATTACTAATTACTAATTACTAATTACTAGTTACTAATGGGGAGATGAGCCGGATTGAAACAGATATGTTAGGATTACCCGGAAAAGATTAACTTTGGCTTGA
>CAZOSQ010000351.1:0-4125 GCA_964582245.1 uncultured Bacteroidales bacterium
GCCAAAACCAAGTACGTTTGCTTCTGCTGCACTCCATAAACGTCTCGATTTCTCATTAAACATTTTATTCAGTATTTCGTAGCGCTTGTTTACTAATAAAATATGGTCTTCCATTGTGGATAATTTAATTAAATTACGAATCTACAAAAATTATCACAATATAACCACTTTATTTCGTGACAAATCCTTAGAGGTATAAAATCACGTAAGCTAACTTTGACAAATCGTCAATTGGTATATCTTTATTTAAAAAATTACTCTTTACAAAAAAAATGTAATTAAGTCTATATCTACACTTTACATTATAAAAGTATTGTGGTAAATTATACACCGGGTTTTATTGGATTTAGTCTCAAATATTTTCATAGATCGGGATAATAATATAAAAAAAAAGAGAAAATAAAAATCTTTCAAGAAAAGAATATCAATTATTTTTATTATTTTCAATGATTATAAAGATAAAAATTTAACAGGTTCAATTACATAGTTATAATAACTATTTGAAAACTACTATTTTATGAAAATAAAAATATCCCATTTTCCAACTAAACTGATTTTATCTATAGGAATTACTTCCATATTATTTTCAATGGTCAATGGTCAATGCCCTGATCTCTCCAAAACAGTTAGTGCCAATCCAGCCGAAATTTGTGTGGGGAATTATACAAATGCTATTATTCATAATTCGGAAACCGGTGTTTACTACCAAGTATTAAATGTAGACACTCCCGTGAGTGGAATCGGGCTGGGAAATGGAGGGGATTTATCTCTCAATATTCCTGCTTCTCAATTGCTTCCGGGCTCTAATACATTCACCATAGAAGCCCTTAAAAACCTGGCATCCCCCGGGGAACTACCAATTTTCAAGACAAATAAGGCCATTACCATTGATGGAATACCAGATGAAGAAGACTGGAAACTAGTGAATGATTCTCCAAATATAAGTTATCCAACAGTCCCTCCTCCAACGGAGGCCAATGCCCAATTTGCTGCATTATATGATGATACTTACTTGTATTTAAGCGTCAGGGTACAAGACAATAGTTTACCTGTCGCCCCTAATACTGCCCCATCAGATTTGCACACCAATGATGCGGTGGAATTTATATTAGAAGCTCCTGGTGGAAATAGGAAATATGTATTAACTTGTACCGATCTTATCAATGAAGCCACCGTCCCATTTGACGAAAATAGTATTACCATACCTTCGATTCAGCATGCAGCACATATTAATGTATTTACCAATGTTTGGTCAGGTGAAATGAAAATACCTTGGGCAGAATTGGGTTACACATCACCCCCTGCCGAGGGATATAAATTTAAATTTGACTCTTATATAGATTATCATGATGGTTCCGAATTAGAAGGTCAAAGGGCCTGGAATGATCCAAAAACCTACCTGGATATAAATAAAGCTGGTGATGCTATATTAGTTGACCCTGACGCTTGTGATAAGGTATTAACCAACAAGATACATGTTGAAGTCTCCGAATCACTACCTGAAGCCAGTTCTTTTATTGCAGGGACAGATCTTAGCGAGACTACCATTTGCCCGGGAGATAATGTGCAACTGGAAGCTTCCGGTGGAACATCCGTAACCTGGTCACCTGTTTCCACGTTGGATAATCCTAACAGCTTCACCCCTATTGCAGCCCCTGATGAAACAACTGATTACACTGCTCTCGTGAGCAATGCTTGTGGTTCCACTCCTGCAGAGGTTACAATCAATGTAACAGAACTCGCTGGAATAAAAGCCGATGTAGGAAAGGAAAGATTAGTTGTTGATCTTTGTCAAACTAATGTTGCTGCACTAGAAGCAAATACACCGATCGCCGGTTCGGGTACATGGGGGTTTTTAGGAGACGATCCTCTCGGGGGAGAATTTGAAGATCCAACTAACCCCTCCACTACTTTCTCGGGTAGACAGGATATTACTTATTACTTAACATGGACTGTATCTAACCCTCCTTGTGAACAAGAGCAAGATACAATCGAAGTAAGTTTTGCCCGGTGCGAAATTGATTTTAATATTCCACAAGGTATTTCGCCAAATGGGGATGGTCTGAATGACGTTTTTGAAATAGAGAAAATAACACAATGCCATCAGTTGATGGTATTCAATCGCTCGGGTGATTTATTGTACGAGGCGAGTCCATACTTAAATGATTGGGATGGAGGTGATTTGAATGACGGGACTTATTATTTCGTGTTGAAAATATACCCGGATGATGAATCATTAGAAACCGGGTACTTAGAAATTCGAAGAAAATAAATTGGATACCGTTACCTTTCTTTTTCCCCTATAAAATTTTGGACATGTTCCAAGAATTGACCCGGCTGTTCGACATGGATCCAATGACCAGCCGGTAAAGACCGGGAGATAGTATGGGTGAAATATTTTTGTATTTCCTCGAAATCTTCATCTTTTAAATAATCAGATTTTTCACCTTTTATAAATAAAGATGGAACTTGAACGGGTTTAAAATTTTCATTTAAAGATATAACTCCACCCATAATTTCGGGCATGTTCTTTTCAAGGGCTTGCAAATTTAATTTCCACTTAAATTCACCATTCCTGTCACGGGTTAAATTTTTCAATAAAAATTGTCGAACTTGTTTCACGGGAATATAATCAGACAAAAAAGTATCCGCTTCTTGTCGAGTTGATATATTTTCAAGGTTTAGGTTTAATAGGGATTTAACAATGGTCTTATGCTCTTCTTCTTTTTTCTTGGACGAGGAACTCATCGAGATATCTACCACGATCAATTTGCTTAATTGATCCGGGAATTCAAGGGAAAAACGGATTGCCGCCTTCCCACCCATTGAATGACCTATAATAATTGGTTTATTTAATTGATGTTGCTTGATGAAATTAAAAAGATCCCCAGCCATATCTGTATAAGTATGACTCATTGAATGTGGAGAATCCCCATGATTCCTGGCATCCAGGAGGTAAACCTCGTAATTTCCCGCCAATTCTTTGGATATGCTTAACCAATTGTCTGAAGAACCATACAATCCATGTAAAATAAGTATTGGGTATCCACTGCCAATCTTCTTGTAATTCAGTTCCATTATCTAATCTAATTTGGAAAGGTACATTTGAATAGTATTTTCCAGTCCATAATAAAGTGCATCAGAAATTAAAGCATGCCCTATTGAAACTTCTTTAACATGAGGTACCATATTGATAAAATATTCAAGGTTTTCAAGGCTTAGGTCATGCCCGGCATTAATTTCCAACCCTTCTTCGTGGGCGGCAACTGCTGCATCCACAAAAGGCTGAACAGCCAATTCCCTGTTGATAAGATATTTTGCAGCATAGGGCTCCGTGTAAAGCTCAATCCGGTTTGTTCCGGTTTTGGCTGCATTCCTGATGTTGTCTATTCCCGTTTCAATAAAAATGGATGTCCTGGTGTTATTTTTTTTTAATTCAGATACAATTTCTTTTAAAAAACTCTCATTTTTAAAGGTATCCCAACCACTACTTGATGTCAATGCTCCCGGGGGATCTGGCACAAGTGTCACCTGGTTCGGTTTAACCTTGGTAACAAGATCCATGAATTGCCGAGATGGATATCCTTCAATATTAAATTCAGTTTCTATAACCGGCTTAATATCCAAAACATCCTTATACCTAATATGTCGTTCATCAGGTCGCGGGTGAACCGTGATTCCATGCGCTCCAAAACGCTGACAATCAATAGCTGCTTTAACAACATCTGGAATATTCCCCCCCCTGGCATTACGTAGTGTTGCTATTTTATTTATATTTACACTTAATCTTGTCATTGATTTTTTAAAACAAAGTTAAGGGATTTTTCGTTTAAGTAATAGAATATGCTTGCAAAAGATTTTATATCAGATGTTGTCCCAGCCCTTAAAACATCAGACACAGGTATTAAGGCGCTACATTGGATGGATATATTCAGGATATCTCATTTACCTATAGTGAATAATGAAGATTTTCTCGGATTGATTTCAGATGCAGATATTTATGACCTAAATCGCGCTGATCAACCCATAGGTTCTCACCAACTTTCATTGATCAGCCCATTTGTTTTTGAAGACCAGCACATTTATGAAATAATTGCCATTGTCTCTCAAATGAAATTAACCATT
>CAZOSQ010000352.1:0-4117 GCA_964582245.1 uncultured Bacteroidales bacterium
AACCTGATATTTTGAATAACAGGCTAACTAACACGAATAATAATATTTTTTTCATCATAATAAAACTATTTATTGCTTTATTTCGCCATAATTAATGTTGCCAATTGCTCCATATTTAAGTTCTATTTCATCCCATAAGCCCCTTTGGATAACCCCATTGTTTATTACATTTAACTCGCCTCCAGATTCTACCATGATATCTGCATTGGTGATAATTCCATTGTCGATTTTAAGAATTCCCCCGTTACGAACAATAATCCTGGCCGGGGTGGACATCTTTAACGAATCTGTAACATGGAGTTGCCCTCCGCTTTTTAGAATGATATCTGAACAATTGCTGTTCACGTCATCCAACAATGTATAGGAGGAAATTTCCCAGGCATTCCTGTCATAGCAATAGTTATCAGGAAGGGTATTTCTCCAGATTCCCCGTCCAAATGAAGCAGCAAGAATCTGCCCTGACAAATGGTTAATCTCGATATCGGTGAAAACCTTATTGGGTATACGATAGGGCCTGTATTCTGACCAGGAACTGCTGTTTCTGTCTCGATAAAACACCCCAACATCTGAAGCAAGAAATATCCTTCCCATGTAATCAACCTCTATATCACTAACAGGAATACCCGAGGGTAGCCCGTTGTCAAATGCGACCCAACTACTGCCTCCATTTACTGAATGATAAACCTTCGGGTAATTTTCCGTACCGCAAAGTCCAATCCACAATTCATTCTCATCACGTGGGTTCACGCCAATGCAATTCACGTACCCTCCCTTTAACCCTTCTATACCCGCAGAAATATCTGTCCATTGTGGCGATGTTCCCGTACAATCATTTGTTTTCCATATACATTCGGTAAAGGTTGTAGGATTATCAGCCCAGCTATATCTTTTTTTTGATGAAACATATAAAACATCAGGGTTTGAATAAGAGATTTCCACTCCTATTATATAATTACCATTTAACATAAGCGTGCGATTTAGAAGATTATTTCTTGGATCATTAAACCTTACTAATTCCATCTTCGTGCCCAGAAATAATATTTCAGGATTCTCGGGGTGCATTAATATTTGTGAGTATGGATGAATGTCATGGGTCGGTGAGAGGCTGAAATTACTTCCGCCATCCAATGTTCGCACTATATCATCATACAAGTACCCGGTAAAATAAAATATATCATTATCCGTGTAATCGATCACGTTTCCCCTTGCTCCATCACCATACAATATATGTTGCCAGGTTTCAGTTGTGCTATACCCCCTTTTGAAGGTGCTTAAGTCTTGTGTTCCAGCGACCAATAAATCCGGGTTTGTTTCGGAGCCTCCCATGCCGTATATTTCGGTTACTTGTAAGCCACTTGAACCATCATCGGCAAAATTAGACCAGCACCAGCCTGTTGTATTGCAATAAGGATCCTCTTCCCCCCAGCTTATTCCTCCATCGTGTCCAAGAAATATACGATCTTTACCATTAACATTCATTACCTGAATATCCCGAATATCAGCATGCACCCATGGCCCTGGCCCATTATAACCATAATGCGTATAATAACTATAACTTCTTGTACTAATGAGATTCAAAGTTGCATTTTGAAGGTTTACCCTTGAAAACCCTAACCCACCAGCATAAATAATAGGTTTTCCATCATTTGATGTATCCGTAGGAGATACTTCTATTTTTGCCTTATCTTTCGACCATCCAACTGCATCAGAAATGTTCTTAACCTGGTAAATGTTGGAACGGGTGTCCAGGTTAAAAGAAGTTACATGTAATTGGCTTTCATCTGTAAACCCAAACCATGCCTCACCCGGGTAAATATCATTATTAATGGCCACCTCCATACGTTGAACCTGGGTTAATGGCCCACCATAATCCGGGTCGGTAAATGTCTCCAAAACCTCATGGGTGACATCAATCCATGTAATACCTTCATTTTCTGAAATAAACGCTTTATGTCCACATGCAATTAATACTTTTTGCCCGTTGGATGTTTTGCCAATCTCAAAATCGTACCAGCCAAATTCAAGATGAGGACAGTCCTTAACCGCGCTGATTATGGCCGGGTCCGAGTAGCAACAATAATTGATGATACACGTATCACTTGTTTCGTATCCAAAACATGGCCCGGTATTTTTTGTAAAACAACCAGTATCAATACCTGCAGCGTACATATCTTCTTTCCTCCGCCACCACCACCAAAATGAATTTTCCATAATGCAGTCCCAATTGCTCCCTCCATCTGTGGTTTTATAAATATCGGATTGGGTTACAAGATAAACAACGTTTGAATTATCGGGATCCATCACGAGTTTTCGGGGTGCGTTTCCATAATACTCATTGGGGTACACTCCCGCGATATCGCCATTATTAATATCGGTCCATGTTGTTCCCCCGTCGGTTGATTTAAATACGCCGTTGGAGTAATTGAAATTTGAAAAAGATAATCCGGTGGCAACGTAAATTTTATTGGAAGCAAAATCAACTGCCATACCCACGATCCCGTTTATGAGTGGATCATGATCATTTTTAGCAACCCAGTGATCTCCACCATCGCTCGTGTAAAATACACCGCCATGATGACTGCCAACGTAAATTTCATTAATATCCTGAGGATTTACGGCAACACAATTTACCCATCCCTTGCCGGTTGCACCGGGCGATCCATAAGTTTCCACAGGATGAGGAGGAATTCCAACCGGGCCAAAAAAAGTCCATGGCGGAAGAGGGGTTTTGGGGCTGGGTGTATTTTTAAGTTTGCTCTGGTACTTTTTGAGTGCCTCCATGTATTTTCCCATTTCACCATTATTGTCTACACGTTGGTCAAAAAAAGCCCGTGCCCTTTCATAATCCTTGTAACCACTTCCTTTTTCAAATTTAGCATCTCCCATTTGCTCGTATTTCTCATCCAGTATTTTCACTTTCTCTGCATAATTACTCAAAGCTGCCTCCATCTTCTCCTGGCTATTAACGCTACTTATCAAACAAAAGCAAAAAATACAAATAAGTATAACTGATTTCAATATAATATTCATTACTTGCCCCTCCTATATTAATCAGTTAATATCATCCGTTTGGTATCCATTTCCTGCCCGTCGGCAACAAGGGTATAAAGGTAAATGCCAGGTTGAAGCGATGAGCCTTCTATTTCGATGCTGGAGAGACCCCGTTCATTTATATCAAAGCTTTCAACTTGCAATCCCTGCATATTATATATATACAAAGCTGCTGAATTAATTTCTTCAGGCATGGAGAAGCGAATGTTAGTTGACTGATTAAACGGGTTTGGTATATTTTGGAATAGTATTGTGTTTTCTGAGGTTTCCTCATTTATTCCTACACTTTTCAATTTAGCCTCCTCATTCTCCAGCAATGTATTCACTTTATCTTCAAGGTTTCCTATGCGTAATTCCTGGCTGTTGATGATGGTTTGTTGTTCCTTAATAGCTTCCAAAAGAATGGGAATCATACCATCATAATTTAATGCCCTTGTGCGGGTCATTGAATCTATCCTGACCAATTCCGGGAATTCACTTTCTATATCCTGGGCGATTAGCCCGTAATATTCACCTCGTGGAAAACGCGGAATTCTTATTGGTATACTATCATTTTGCTCCAAATTTGAAAGTGCAAGGTATTCTGGTTTGAGTTCATCTTCTGTTTTAAACTCGTATTTTTTACCCTCAATTCTCATGAGTTTGTTTAGCATTTCATTGCTTTTCAGAGAATTGATATTCTTTTTAAAAATCCTATCAGAACCCTGATACCCCAATGATGACCAGGTTTCACCATTCACATAAAGTTCATAATTATAGTAACTGCTACCATCAATACACACTAGAGGTGAATAGCCGGTAGAACCATTTACAAGTAAAGATATACCATCGTTGTAACCATCAATAGTCAAACAATTATTTATCCGGGTTAAACTTGTAATATTCGTGGTTCCATTTAATTTCACATTGTAACTTGTTGAGGGTTCACCACAAATACCAACTTTCCCATTGGTGTTAATTTTAATTTGTGAAAAAAGGGTGTTTAGGGAAAGAAAGAAAGAAAGAAAGAAAGAAAGAAAGAAAGAAAAATAAACTGCTTTTTTCATGGGTGAAATGATTTAGGGTG
>CAZOSQ010000353.1:0-4115 GCA_964582245.1 uncultured Bacteroidales bacterium
GGATTCAAATTGAATAATAATCGTAATGCTTCATTTAATCCTTCTAAGATATAATTCATTTTAAAAATTATCCTCCTCTAAACTCAACTACCTACCTCAAAGTTGCAAAGGGGTAAATAGTCTTTCTCCATCTACTTTATAATCTCTAATAATTTTTTGCGCTGTTTCAGAAGCTAAATAATCAATAAAATCTTGCGCCCCAGCAGAGTTGACATGTGAATGTCTATCAGGATTAACTGCTATTACACCATATAAGTTATGAAAAAGTTCATCTTCTTCTGATACAATTTCTAAATTAATTTTATCTCTAAAAGCTATATAAGTACCTCGATCGCTTAAAATATAACCTTCTTTTTGGTTTGCCATAGTAATACTTGAACCCATCCCTTGACCTACTTCTTGGTACCATTCTCCCCGGGGCTCGATTTCTTCTTCTGCCCAAATATCTAATTCTTGCTTGTGAGTTCCTGAATTATCGCCTCGCGAAACAAAAGTTGCTTCATTTTCAGCAATTGCTTTAAAAGCCTTTACAGCTCCTGCTGTATCTTTTACATTAGCTGGATCATTCTTAGGACCTAATATAACAAAATCATTATACATAATTTCGGTGTAACCATCGTATTGAATGCTGGAAATTTGTGAACTTGGAGGAGGATAATTTATATTTAAATGAAAACTGGTACTATCTGTTTTATGAAGAATCTTGATCCTATTGAAATCATAATGTACCTGGTGAAAATCCCTTGTTTTTATTTGGAAGCTGGCTGTCTTATCCGTTGACCAAACGGTTATACCTGAAAGCCCAAGGTCGCAATCTCTTTTTGTTTCTACATTTCTACAGCTTTCCCATTCCCCCGTGAAAGATACTTCGTAATTCCAAGGATTATTAGTCTTGGCTATATTGTATGGGAATACATATCCCCTGCCACCTACATTGTTATTAGAAAATTCAGCTAACCGTTGTCTCATCCTATTCGAATAAATATCGGCTTGAATATGTGAACCACCCAGGTGAAGTATTTTTAATTGCCCTGTGCCCTTGGCAAGTATATTTTTATATTTTTCGAAAAGAGTAGGGTAATTTATTGGATCCGAAAAATGAAAAATATTGTTGTCGTAATTGATAAAATTATAAGAATGAATTGAATATGGATCTTCTTCTATTTGAGAAAAAAGGCTTCTACCTAGAGAAATCAAGACGACTATATATAAAAGTATTTTTTTATTCACATCTTTTTTAAAAGACACACCCTTAAATGAAATCTCGGTTCTTTCAAGTAAAAGAGTGTAATGGGTGACCTAAGAAAACCCATAATTTTCGTATGATATCTTTTACAGCAATTTATTGTAGTTTTCTTAGAAGAACTATTTAAGGTTAAAAATAAATGACAAATTTTGGAAAACCAATTATCTCTATCATTTATTTTTCGAATAAGATTTTTCAAGGTAGGTATTGAATTCTTGCATAAGGGCATTGTAAAACATTTCCGCAATTATTTTTGCCCCGCGTTGATTGAAATGAATAAAATCCGTAGCAGCCAATGAAGGGGTAGCATACACCCAGCTTGGCATGGAATTAAAACCTCCCATGGCTTCATACATATCCCAATAACCGCATCCCGCTGAGAAAGCAGCCCTTTTTAGGGCATCCCTAACTTTTTCAACACTAGGATGAGTGGTGTATACGCCTTCTTTGTTTATAGACATGTCCGCAGGTCCAATGATTATAATAGGAACGCCGGGTACCATTTGTTTTAGGGTTTGCAATTGGGAAAAAAACAGTTTCTCATACCGGCTAAAACTCTTCATATAAGGAACAACATTCCCGCCATATTGGAGGATAATCATATTAACGTTAAGCTCGGAAAGAATTTGTTTGAAAAGAGCTTGATCAACTTTTGTAAAGATTAAACCGGCACTTCCCCTCATGGGGATATTATCAACTGCCACGCCATGTTGATCATCCAATGCAATTGCATAAACTTCCGGGCTGTCTGCACCTTTGAATTTCAGTGTTAATTTTTTGGGTGTTTCCTTAAAGTCCCATTTCAGTACTTGTAATTTATCTTCCGGGTACAAGATATCTGCATCAAGCAATTGGCCATTAACCAATACCTCTGTAAAAAGTGCTTTTTTATTATACCCGAGGAAAATCTTACAGCGTTTGTATTGCCTTACAGATCGATAGGAAATATAAGATGGCTCGAAAGATATCCAGGCTTCCTTATACTCATCTTCTGCCAATATATTATCATTGTTATAAGATGTGAACCTGCCAAAGGATGCCAGTAAACCATACCTGTTGTGGTTAAGCGTTTTATCTCTTTTCCCGAAGACAGTCCAGCGGAGCCAATTGGGCGACGAAGTTTGTTTTACCGAAAACTGGTAATTGTAAGGTTGAACAGGGGGTAATAATCCCATCCCCGAACCACCGAATTGACGTTGAAATTTATCCCGAAGGAAAGAAGAAATCCTATCTCCTTCTATTTGAGAATCTCCAAAATGAAGAATCCTGGCAGGTTCTTTTGATGTTTTAGCCTTTAAGAAACTGGAAAAAACAGGATATAAAGCAGAAGGATCATCGTTCGGAAATTGAATCTTGGTAATATTTTTCCTTAATTGCTTAGCATCAGCTTTTTTATATTGTTTTTTAAGAGAGGTATCTGGTTTAGCTAGAGTGTCTTTCGATACCCGGTTGTTATCAGTTAACAGGTTAAAATCAATTGAGTCAGTTAAGTGGTCATTCTTGTTTTCTTTTTGGTTGTATATATCACTTTGTTCTAATATATTTGAAATATCGGCATATTTTACAGTATCCTTCTTGAAAAAATCATCTAATTTAGGGAAAATAAATTTTTTACCCGCCAGTGAAATTCCCTCCGCGGGAAAACTAAGGGAAATGGCTGCTAGCATGGCAAAAATAGTGAGGATAAAAATTACTGTATAAAAAGGCTTCATCAAAAATTGTCTCCTGTTCTATATAAATATAACAGTTTTTATATAAATATTTAAAAACCGGTCGATAATTTTGAAAACGAAGATTCAATATAATTGTTTTGCTTGGTGTAAATTATATCAAAATCATTTTTCATCTTCTATCTTAAAAGATTAATTCTATCCCTGGGAATAAGTTTAAAGCCCGGGGATAGAATTAATTTTCTTAAAAAAGAACAAAAGTTTACAGGTTTATCTTCTTAATTCTAAGCACTTGCCCGGGTGCTATCCTGCTAGCATTGGTAATATTATTCATTCGCATAAGGTCATCATCAGAAATGCCGGGATATTTTTGGGCAATATTCCAAAGAGTATCTCCGGGCTTGACTGTATAATAGATATACCCATCCTTTGTCGTGGATGATGGTGCAGAATCAACAAGTACAGTGGCTCCCACCAGTCTTTGTTTTTGGGCAAAAGAAAGAGAATTTATTTTTTTATAATGCCCTAATTTATTACCAGGAACATAGACAGCCAGTTTCTGACCGGTCCTGATAACATTATAACGGATATTATTCCATCTTCTTAGTTCAGATACACCTACATTGTACCAACTGGCTATGTACCCCAGGTTATCACCAGATTTTACTGTATAATATAATTTCGTTCTATTGCTGGGAACATTATGATTGGAAGTTGATGAAGTATAGCTTGAAGGACTTTTTATAATATTATCATTAAAGAATATGCTGTCCTTGTATGCAAAAATAGAGTCTTCCTGGTCAATAAAATGAGAAATTTTTTCAACGGGAATTCTTAGGATTGAGCTTGAGTATTTGCCTGGAACGATATCCTTTTTATACTGGGGGTTCATATCTCTTAGCAGTTCCAGGGGGATACCAAGAACTTCTGCCACCTGTGCTAAATGAAGTTGGTCATTTACCATTAAGGTATCGCTAACTAGGGGTAATTCCATCTTTTTTGGAACTAAATTGTGCTCTTTATAATAGTTCATCATGTACGTTGCAGCTATAAAAGCCGGCACGTATCCTCTTGTTTCCCTGGGTAGGTGATAATAAATTTCCCAGTAGTTACGTTTACCACCTGAACGCCTTATGGCGTTGTTAACATTTCCCGGGCCACAGTTATACGCGCCTATAACATGGATCCAATCCCCGTAT
>CAZOSQ010000354.1:0-4108 GCA_964582245.1 uncultured Bacteroidales bacterium
TTAGCGAAGCGATTTCATGACTGAAAGGAATAAAATTAATTTTATTATGATGAAAGTAAAAATTTTTACAACACTTGCATTTATACTTGTATTTCACCTTTCATTTTCTCAAGGTGCTTTTCTTCAATATGGAAAAGCTTCCTTTTATGCAGATAAATTTCAAGGAAATACTACGGCGAATGGAGAAATTTACAAGCATACTTTATTGACCGCGGCCCATCTTACACTACCTTTTGGTACAAAAGTAAGGGTTACCAATCTCGAGAATAAGAAGGAAGTTATCGTGAGAATTAACGACCGCGGACCATTTGTGCAAGGAAGGGTAATAGACTTATCCAAGGCGGCTGCTTTACAACTAGGTATTCTTGACAAGGGTGTTGCTGATGTAAAAATTGAAGTACTTGATAGAGAATCTTTAGGCAAAGAAAAAAATTTACCAAGGGAACCAGTTAAAAAGAAAGAAAAGGAGATAAATAAACAGGTGGAAGAGAGTGGAAGTGAATCAAGTATTTTTTATCAAATGGATGTAAAACAGTTATATCCCAAGGGACATGGAGTCCAGGTTGGAAGTTTTGTCGAGAAACATAATTTGATAGAAATTTTAGCACAATTGAAAGAAAAATCTGATAAGGATGTCATTCTACAGGTTGTAAATCAATCCGGAATACCATTATACAGGATCATTTTGGGGCCTTTTAATGGTCGAACCAGTGCTGAGGATGTGCGGGAGCAAGTAAAAAAAGAGTTTCCGGATGCTTTTATATTTAAGTTTTAGATTTTTTTTTCTCCATCACTGCTGGTTTACTATTAATCCTTTTCTACTTTATTTGGTGAATTTACAATGGTTTTTTTATAAAAAATATTAATTTTACCATTTATAAATAAATCGAGAAAGATGGTGAAAGCAACTGGGTCAGCTATAGCAATATCTTCTGCTGATTGCACCAAATCAAAATACTTTCCTGGTTTTTTTAAAGGGTTTCATTATTTAATGTGTGGTTTTTCATTGCATGCGCGGAAAATATTTTATTGCCCTTAAGGATGTCATTATTCATTTTTTCTTTTTTTAACTGGTTATACCATTTTGACATACTACGGGTGGAAAGAACATGCAGTAAAAATCTTTTATTATAAAAAGAATTTAAAAAATAATTAAAATAGCAATCAATTATGAAAGACGTGGTTATTGGCATAGATATAGGAGGAACCTTTACGAAATATGGGTTGGTAGATAATAAAGGTAATTGCCTTGTAGAAGGGAGCATTAGTACTGATAAACATGAATCTTTTGAACCATATTTGAAGGAATTATATTTTACCTTGGAGAAACTGATTGAGGGTAAAAGGGAAACGCACCAATTAAGAGGTATTGGTATTGGTGCTCCTAATGGAAATTATTATACCGGTTCAATAGAATATGCCCCTAACCTCAAATGGAAGGGTATTGTAAATGTCGTTGAAGAGTTTAAAAAATACTACGAAGTACCCGTGGTTCTTACCAATGATGCCAATGCAGCCGCACTTGGAGAGATGCTTTATGGTGGGGCAAAAGGAATGTCCAATTTCATTGTGATCACCTTAGGAACCGGGTTAGGAAGCGGTATAGTGGTTAATGGGGAAGTTGTTTACGGGCACGATGGTTTTGCAGGTGAATTGGGTCATATCAATGTAAAGATCCGCGGAAGGGAATGCGGTTGTGGACGACGCGGGTGCCTGGAAACTTATGTTTCTGCTACCGGTATTAAAAGAACAATATTCAGATTATTAGCTGAAAGGATTGTTGATAGTGAACTAAGAGGTATTTCCTACGAGAATTTAACGGCTAAAATGGTCACAAATGCTGCGCTGGAACGAGATCCTATAGCCATCGAAGCATTTGAATATACAGGAAAAATATTAGGTGCCAAATTGGCTGATACAATGGCTCATACAAGCCCGGAGGCTTTTTTTCTATTTGGTGGTTTGGCAAATGCGGGAGATTTATTATTTGATCCTACAAGAAGGGCGCTAGAAGACAATTTGTTGCCTATTTACAAGGGAAAGGTTAAGGTTTTGCCCTCCGGGTTGCAGGATACTAACGTTGCCGTACTGGGGTCTAGCGCATTGATCTGGAATGAATTAAAAAAACTACAAGAAGTTATTTAAAAACCGGCTTTATTAAAGAAGTCCGACTTATTTTCATAGAAATTCTTTGATTTTTAGGGAATTATTTGACTTTTTAATAAAAACCAAGTATTTTTATACAGGAAATTATACTTTTATTAGTCCTTTTAGAAAATTATGAGCAAAAGGCCCTCGTATGAAGAATTGCTGGATGAGTTGAACAGGCTAAAAGTAGAGAATAATCAATTGAAATTAGCATCTGGTGATTCTATTACATATATTAAAGATGTATTAGAAAATTTACCTTTTGTTGCGTGGATCAAGGAGAAAAATGGAATATATATATACGTGAATTATTTATATTCCAGTAAGATTTACAAGCGCATCGATGATATTATAGGAAAAACAGATTTTGATTTATATCCAAGGGAAATAGCTGAAGTTCACAAGAAGAATGATGATAAAATTCTTTCTTCAAAAATTACGGAAATTTTCGAATATAAGAGCAAGGATAAATGGTTAAAGATTAGCATCTCGCCAATTATTCATAATGGTATCTTAATCGGCACCTTTGGATATGAAAGGGACATTACCATAGAAAGTGAGGCGTTGACCAACTTGATGAAAGAAAGAGATTTCTTGCATGCCCTGATGAATAATATCCCATATACCATTTATTTTAAAGATACAAAGAGCAGGTTCACCAGGATTAATAAATCCCAGGCAAAATTAATTGGCATAGAGAACCCGGATCAAGCCATTGGAAAAACCGATTTTGATTTTTTCTCCGAAGATCACGCCAAGGCCGCTTATAAAGATGAAAAAGAAATTATTCTAACAGGGAAACCCTTGATAGAGAAAGTTGAAAAATTAACAAATGCTGAGAATGAAAGGAGATGGCTCTCGGCAACGAAATATCCTATAAGAGATATAGAGGGGAATATTATAGGAATCGTGGGGATGTCTCGTGATATAACCGAGGAGCGTTTGGCAGGGCAAAAATTAAAAGAAGCCAAGGAACGAGCAGAAGAATCCGATAGACTAAAAACTGCATTCTTGGCAAACATGTCTCATGAGATTCGAACTCCCATGAATGGGATTATTGGGTTTGCCAATTTGTTAAAAAATGCGGACCTGGGTGAGGAGGAACGTGCCGAATTTCTTGAACACATTGATAAATGCGGGGAGTCTCTTTTAACATTAATCGATGATATCATTGATATATCCAAGATAGAAGCCGGTCAAATAAAAATCCGCGAGACTGAATGTAAGGTTAATTTAATCTTGGATGAGTTGGTAACATACTTTAATAATCTTAAGAATAGGGAAGAGAAGAACGAAATTGATATACGACTGGTGAAGGGTAAAGAAGATAATAATTTAACATTTTTTACCGATCCAAACAGGTTTAGACAAATTATGATCAATCTTATTGGCAATGCATTGAAATTTACGCGTAAAGGTTATATTGAATTTGGTTATACTTTGGTCAATGATTCTTTTTTGGAATTTTTCGTGAAAGATACCGGGATTGGAATTCCCGAGGATAAGTTGGAGATAATTTTTGAACGTTTTGGACAAGTTGTTGATACCAGTCGAATCAATCCAAAAGGAACAGGATTAGGATTGGCAATTTCCATTAATCTAGTGAGGTTGCTCCATGGTAAAATGTGGGTAGATTCAAAGATGGGAGAAGGGTCAACATTCTTTTTCACTTTGCCATTCAAGCAAACCATGGGGGATACACAAGATACTGGTTTGCCCATCATGACATGGGCGAATAAAACCATACTGGTTGCTGAAGATGATGAAAGCAGCTGGTACTTTTTGAAGGAGACACTGGAAAAAACTAAGGCCCGGCTTCTTTGGGCTAAGAATGGACAGCAGGCTGTGGATGTTTGCAGGACCAATCCCAATATTAATCTTGTCCTTATGGATATGAGAATGCCCGTGATGGATGGGTATGAAGCAACAAGAGAGATCAGGAAATTCCGTGAAAATATTC
>CAZOSQ010000355.1:0-4105 GCA_964582245.1 uncultured Bacteroidales bacterium
ACCAGCAAAAAAGGATCAATATAACCCTCGGTTTGGAATCTGATCCCTCAGGAGCCGGGTGGAACCTCTACCAATCTAAAATAGCCATTGGATCAGGAGGCTTTTCTGGCAAAGGTTATTTACAAGGAACCCATACCAAGGGAGATTTCGTTCCCGAGCAAAATACCGATTTTATTTTTTGTACCATTGGTGAAGAATGGGGATTTATAGGAACAAGCTTGTTGATAATCCTCTTCATGTTTTTTCTATTGCGCCTTATTTTTCTTGCCGAACGACAACGTTCTTTATTCAGTCGCATATACGGCTATTCTGTAATATCCATCTTTTTTTTCCATATCGCTATTAATATTGCCATGACCGTGGGATTGTTCCCTGTTATTGGTATTCCCCTGCCTTTTATTAGTTACGGGGGATCATCCTTGTGGGCCTTCACCATACTCTTGTTTATCTTCATCCGGCTTGATGCCAGCAGGACGGAATACCTGCATTAAGAAATCTATTTTAATTCACATATGGACTTTTAATATTTTCGGAAATATAATAATCAATATTATATAAAGTTAAATTTTATTTATTTTCAAATTCAATCCATACCATTAAATCAAGAACCTTACCAGGAATTTCCGAGGAATCTCTTTTTATATCACTATAATTCCATAGTTCTTCTTTGCCTGTAAAGAACACTTTCTCAACACCTATTCTTGCTACTGTTTTCGAATACGGTTCAAATAATTCATTCAAGTCTTTAGTTAATCTTGTTTCCAAAAGGAAGCCTGAAATTTCTTTATAGTCTGCAGTCGCTATTTTTTCATTTTCACCGAACCTGTTCTTGTATTCCTCGGTTATCATTATTGCCAAATCGCCTGTTAATATTAGTCTTCCAATTGACAAACTACTTAAGTAATCAAAATTATATTCTTTAGCTGCTTCTGGTAATATCAATTTCAATTCATTTATTCTTTCAAAATAAGTTTTATTCTTATTGGTGTATGACAAGTTTTGATTGATTTGAATTCTCCCATCATTGCTTGATTCACTGAATATAGGCATGAATCCTGAAGTATCATTTTTTACAATTGTAAAATAACTTGTCGCCCTCTTCCAATATGATGAACCAGCAATCTCGTCAGTAATATTTTTCTTTCCAATTATTGTGTCTAAATTTAGCTCATTTCCTGTTTTAATTTCCTTAACTTGCTTTTGTTCAGTCTTATTTGAACAAGAACAGAATACAACAATGGTTAAAAACATTATAACTAAATCCTTCATATGAATTGGTTCTTTTTTCAATAACCCACGAATCGGGTGACGCAAAATAAAAAATTTTGTTCGTATCTCCTTTGCCTTCACTTTCCCCGAAAGTTTTCAAAATATTAACCGGTATACTTTTTGCGCAATTTCTTGGTAAGAAGCACAGGAAACCGTGCACTGGAACGACCAAAAGACGTATATTTTATTTAATCCCACCAATAATATTTTCATCTTTTTCCAACACTTCTATGGCCTTGACAAGGGTATTGTCCATCTCGTGCAAAATTGGGTAAAATCCACTGTTATCCAAAATATTCCTGGCTATGTAAGCTCTTAACTGGAGTGCAATTAATTTCTCTGAATTTTTCAATTCAGTTTCATTAACAGGCACCCTTTCCCGGTTTGCTAACCGGGTAAACTTGTCCAATATATTTTGTTGTAATACATTTTGGCTTAAATCATCGGGATTGTTAAACTGGTTTAACTTTTTCCTATGATTATCTGCATATTCAAAAGCAAACTTATAAATCAACCCTTTATTCTTCACTTGGTTAAAATATGGAGTAATATTCGAAGTATCAAGAGGAATGAAAATATCCGGCATAATTCCTCCCCCGCCATAAACTATCTTGCCTGCAGGAGTTACATATTTTAATGAATCTGCAAAATGAATGCTGTCTTTATCCAGGAATTCACCATGATCAAAACGTTGTTGCAATTCATAATAATATTCAGTACCAACATTATATGGTTTTTGAATACATCTTCCCGTGGGAGTATAATACCTGGCAACAGTCAAACGAATAGCAGAACCATCACTAAATTGATTTTGCTCTTGTACCAAACCTTTTCCAAAGGTTCTTCTACCGATAACCAGTCCCCTATCATTATCCTGGATTGCCCCAGCTAATATTTCACTGGCGGAAGCTGACCATTCATCCGTAAGTACCACGATATCTTTATTGATCCATGCCCCATTGGAAGTGGCATAGAAATCTTCTCGTTTGTGCATTCTACCTTCTGTATACACGATTAATTGCCCTTCATCTAGAAATTGATCGGCAATTTTTGTGGCAGCATCCAAGTATCCTCCCCCATTGCCCCTTAAATCAAGCACAAGTTTTTCCATTCCCCTGGATTTAAGATCGTGAACAGCATCTAGAAATTCATCATAGGTGGTACGGGAAAACTTATTTATCTTGATATACCCTATCCCGGGTTTAACGATGTAACCAATATCTATGCTATACAAGGGAATATTATCCCTGGTAATGACAAAATCAACCAAATCTTTAATACCCCGTCTTTTCACGGAAACTTTAACTTTTGTACCCTTTTTCCCTTTAAGCCTGTTGACAATGTAATCCGTGGAGAGTCCTACCCCTGCTACGACAGAATCGTTAACTTTTATTATCCGGTCACCAGGCATGATTCCTACCTTATCGGAAGGCCCGTTAGGAATGGTCATGATAACGGCTACAGTATCATCTTGCATATTGAACTGAATCCCGATCCCACTAAAGTTACCACTCAAGGGTTCATTCACTTCTTGTAAATCTTTGGCCGGTATATACACCGAATGGGGATCAAGTTTTTCCAATAACCCGGGAATAACATCTTCTGCCAGTTCATCCCGATTCACCGTGTCCACGTATGATGATTCAATGTAATCAAGTACCTTGGATAATTTGCTTGGTTGAGGATATATCATCAACCTATTCTCATTAGAATTTCCAGGTAAAAATTTACCGATAAAAATTCCTGATACTAGTAAAAATGCAAATAAAGCTGGTAAGTATACCGAATATTTATTCCTGTTCGAGCTCATTATTATTCAATTTTAAATGTACCACTTCAATTCCCGCCCTTTCTAATAACATGATACCGTCTGTTTTGTTATATTTATCAGAAAAGACAACCCTAATGATTCCCGCCTGGATAATTAATTTAGCACATTCCATGCAAGGGGATGTAGTTACATATAACGTGGCATTCTCGCTGCTATTATTTGATTTAGCCACTTTCGTGATAGCATTTGCTTCGGCATGAAGAACGTATGGTTTTGTTATATAATTATCATCCTCGCAGACATTTTCAAAACCTGCCGGGGTGCCATTATACCCATCTGAAATGATCATCTTGTCTTTAACAATGATAGCTCCTACCCTTCTTCGTTTACAATAGGAATTCTCAGCCCAAATTTTTGCCATTTCCAGGTAACGTTCATCAAAACGAGGTTGTTTCTCCTTGTAGGGGTATAAGTAATTATTTTGAATTTTATTTTCCATTGAAAAGTACTTTGCGAGGGGAAGTAAGAAGCTTATAATATACAACTAAAAGTTTTCATCAACATTAAAAAAGTACCCGGAGCCGGAATCGAACCGGCACGGTATTGCTACCACTGGTTTTTGAGACCAGCGCGTCTACCTATTCCGCCATCCGGGCATTAAACAAAGAACAACCCTTCATTTTAAAGGAAAACAAAGATATGAATAGTTTTCTTTTTAACCAAGAAAAATATTTTGCTTTCTCTAAAGGAAATTTGGCATGTTTTTTCATCTATCCTAAACAAGAAATCTTTATTGTCGAATTAAAAATAAAATTTATGAAAATAGTAAAAGTCATTGAAGTTATAGCCACTTCAGAAAAAGGATTCGAAGATGCTGCCCAGGTAGCCGTTAATCAAGCTTCTAAATCAGTAAAAAACATTAAATCTATTTATATCAAGGAAATGAAAGCAGGGGTGGAAAATAATAAAATTACTTCTTACGCCGTGAATGCAAAAATTTCCTTTGAAGTAGAAAATACATGATAAAATAAAAATATAGAGGGTGTCCAAAATAAAGCATTATAT
>CAZOSQ010000356.1:0-4105 GCA_964582245.1 uncultured Bacteroidales bacterium
TTTTTTTGCCAAATTACAAATTATTTACGACATTACAAAGTTGACATGACACTAGTATGACCTTTGCCCAATTTAAAATTGGGCCCAAAGCTGGATTAAACCTAGCTTTTTTAGTGGATGGTGAAGACATAGAACCAGGTACAAAGGAACCTTTTTTGCCGGTTTTTAATGCTGGAATAGCTGCTGAATTGGAGATGAACGAGTTATCCTCCTTTTATGGTGAAATTATTTTCACACAAAAAGGACAAAAGATTGTGTCTGAAAACAATTCTGACATGTTCCAGAGCTTTATCATGAATTTTGTTGAAGTACCCTTGCTCTTAAGGCTTAAAATCGGTACAGAAACCTTCAAAATCTATGCTAATGCCGGTCCAACCTTTGGATATTGGTTTGGCGGAAAAGTAAAATCCGGGGGATTTGAACCATTATTCGAAGATGGCACCTCTGATATTGTATTCCTCGAGGAAGGTGAAATACCCGGAACAGATGAAATTGGTATATTAGAGGATAATATTAATCATTTTGAAATAGGAGTAGCTGGAGGATTAGGAATCTTGTTAGATGCCGGCCCAGGTGATTTACAAGCCAGCTTGAGATACAATCTTTCCCTTATCGACCTAGATACACAGGATGGTGAAACCCAAAAGATTTTTCCCCACGTAGTTTCTGTAAATTTAGCATACTTGTTCAACCTGGGTGACATGTAAGCAAAAATTTGAAATAATACTTTTTAAAAAGAGACTATCTTGGTATAGTCTCTTTTTTTTATAATTAGTTTTTTCGCCAATTATACATACTGAATTAATCGTGCATTATCCTAACCCTATTCGTATAGTGCCTTCCTTGGATCACCATGGGTTTCCTGAAGACGATATGCAGAGTATCTTCAGCGCTCGTGGAGCAATTGCAAAATTAGACGTTCCTCGACTTATGGGCCAATCTTAAAGGTTTGATTTACCTGTCAAATTAGAAAAAATAAATTTATTTAATAAATATTATAATTTTTTTCAATAATGAGAATATTCTCATTATCTTTGTATCAAGATATATCTCATATTAATACGTATCTATCAAAATGTCAAGAAGAACAAGACCCAGAAAAGTAGTTTCTCCACCCGGATTTAAAGGTTATAAACCTTTTGGAGTAAATAAATCAACATCTGAATTTATTGAATTGCTTTATGAAGAATATGAAGCCATTAAGTTATCGGATTACGATCTTATGAACCATGAAACTGCTGCAAAAATTATGGGGATTTCTAGGCCAACATTTGCTAGAATATACGAAAGTGCCCGAAGAAAAATTGCTAAAGCCCTGGTTGAAGTAAAGGAACTAAAAACTGTATATGGCAATGCCTTGATGGATAAAAATTGGTATGTATGCAACAATTGTCATGCAAGATTTACCATCCCCAAAACCATTAAAAAAAATAATTGTGCTTTATGCTCATCAAATAATATTGAATCATTAAAAAATAATGTATGAAAACAATAATAACATCGTCAGGAAACACAGTTTCAGCATCATTTGATAAACGATTTGGCAGGGCTGCCTGGTTTTGTCTTTATGATGAAAAAACAGGGGAAACTGAATTTATAGAAAACGAAAACGTAAATAGCAGCAACGGGGCAGGCACAAAAGCTGCTGAAAAAGCAGTTGAACTAAATGTAAAAAAAGTTATCTCAGGTGATTTCGGTCCCAAGGCTAAAGATTTGCTGGAAAAATTTAACATACAAATGGTCATCCTGCAAGATGATGATCTAACTATTGAAAACATTATTGTAAAACTTAAAAATTAAATTTTATGCCAAGATTTAACAGGACAGGTCCGGAGGGACAAGGCTCCCAAACAGGCCGAAAATTAGGTAAATGCAATCCAAATAGTCGGTACAATGAAGAGGTAGCAGTAGACTTTTCACCAGGAAGAAGACTGGGAAGAGGTCTTGGATTAAACGGGAGGCTAAAGCCAGGTAATGGTAATAAACGCGGTCGGGGATTTTGGAAATTCAATACATAGGTATTTAACCATTAGCATGTGTGCGAAATCAAATCATTAAATCCCCCGGGAAATGATTTGTCAATAAATTTAGAATTAAAAAAAACAAATATGATTAAAAAAATTGCTGTACCTGTTAACGAAAAAAACATACTGGATGCTCATTTTGGCCATTGCCAGTTTTTTGCCTTAATAAATACCGATGGTGACAAGATCATTTCAGAAGAAAAAGTTGTACCCCCGCCACATGAACCCGGATTATTGCCCCGGTGGTTGGCCAATAAAGGGGTTACCGACATCATTGCCGGTGGAATGGGACAAAAAGCCATCCAGCTTTTCAATCAAGGTGGAGTAAATGCTTTTGTAGGTGCACCTCAACTTAGTGCCAGGGAACTAGTAGAGGGACATCTACAGGGCAAGCTAAGGTTCAATGCCAATTATTGCAACCATGATCCCAGTCATGAATGTGACAGTCATTGAATTACGGGATAATAAAATCAAAGCTTGATCGCAATATAAAATCCTAGACTTGTAACTGATTTATATACCCGCCGCAAGAAGTTATCTGCGATTAAGTATGATAGCAGTATTAACAGAAAGGCAAAACTAAATAGATGAAAGATTTTAGCCTCGTGTTAAAATTAATGGGATCATTATACCTGGTTGTATTATTTCACGAATAAACACACAAAACTATGCCTTATAAAATAGCCATAGCAAGCGGAAAAGGCGGGACAGGAAAAACAACTGTAGCTGTAAACCTTCTCAAATTGTTAAATGAAGCATTGGGAGGTAAAATTGAACTGGTTGATTGTGATGTGGAAGAACCTAATGACTTGATATTTTTCAATGATTCTTACAAAAAAAAAGAAGAAAAAATAACCCAGCAAATTCCTCAAATAGACAAGGATTCCTGTACCTTTTGCAGAAAATGTGTCGATTATTGCGAATTTAATGCCATTGTTGTAATCCCTCATGCAAATTTCGCTGAAGTAAATAAAAGTCTATGCCATTCCTGCGGTGCCTGCATGGTGGCCTGTAATCACAATGCCATAACAGAATACCCTGAACCTATTGGCACAATTAATTCATATAAAACTAAATTTAATGGATTGATGGAAGGAAGGTTGAAAATTGGTTCGGCTATGCAAACTATGCTAATTAAAAATCTCAAAAAAAAAATTAACCAAAATAATGAAATAGTGATTTATGATGCTCCCCCCGGGACAAGTTGTCCTGTTGTTGAGACAATTAATGATGTAAATTACGTGGTATTGGTTACCGAACCCACGCTATTCGGCCTTCATGACTTGAAAATTATGGTGAATTTAATGAAGGAAGTAAAATGTCCATTTGGAATAATTATTAATAAATCGGGGTTAGGGGACAACAGGGTTTATAATTATTTAAAAAACGAGAACATCGATTTATTGGGAGAGATACCATTTAGCAAGGAATATGCAAGTTTATATGCCAAAGGCTTAATTGTAGAAACCATGCCCGAAAATATCAAAAAAAGCTACGGGAGTATAGTCGATTACTTGATCCAAAAAATAGTTCAATATGAAGGAGATAACTATTTTAAGTGGTAAAGGAGGTACAGGAAAAACAAGTATTACAGCAGCTTTGGCCTCAGTTGCCCATAATGCTGTTTATTGCGATAACGATGTAGATGCTTCTGACCTTCATTTGCTATTTAAGCCGGTAATCCGGGAAACTCATGATTTTGCAAGCGGCTGGAAAATGATAATTGATGCTGAAAAATGCACATCTTGTAATACCTGTACACGTTATTGTCGTTTCGAGGCGATACACCAACATGAAGATGGAACATTAACCATCAACCCATTTCAATGCGAAGGTTGTCGTTTATGCGAACGGACATGTCCTAATCAAGCTGTCATTTCTAAAAAAAACAACAATAACCGATGGTATATTTCCACCTCTCGTTTTGGAGTGTTGATTCATGCCGATATGAGTCCGGGAGAAGAAAATTCAGGTAAGCTGGTTACCCAGGTGCGTAAAAAAGCTAAAGAAATTGCTTTTGCCAACAATAAAGATTTTGTGATTAATGACGGTCCCCCCGGGATAGGTTGCGCCACCATTGC
>CAZOSQ010000357.1:0-4097 GCA_964582245.1 uncultured Bacteroidales bacterium
AAAATTATTTACACATGAAAAAATTTATACTTTTTATATGCTTCACTTCATTGTTTTTAACATTCTATGGCCAGGCAGGAACCATTACTGTCAATTACAATTCAGGAATAGGGTCGGTTAAAAAATTTGACCAGGTTAACGGGGGAACCTCAAATGCTGAAGAAGGTTTTGCCGAAATGGGAGTCAGGGAGATCAGGACGGATGGTTATGGCCAAGCGATTGATTTTCGTAATTACACGGTCAATTATTTTGATTCTGCTTCCCGTACTTTTATTGATAGCTTCGATCCCTTATTGGAGCAAAATTATAATTGGGGCCAGTTAGATACAGTAGTCAACAGTATTTATGACCTTGGAGCAACTGCTTATTTTCGATTCGGGACGGTGGAGAATGATTCTTTACCTGTCAATATACTGCCCATTGACCAGGATAGTGTGAATTTTTCAACCATTGCTTCAATTTTTAAGCATACTGCCATGCATTTAACAAAAGGATGGGATTCTGGTTACAACCATAGTATTAATTATTGGGAAGTTTGGGATGAACCGGATCCTGTTTTACGAGAAAACAGTAAAAACAATGGCATAAATTACTGGAAAATGTATAAGGCCGTTTCAGATAGTCTAAAATCCTTGGATTCTACTTTCCTGGTAGGTGGACCCGGGTTATCTTCATCTTCTATTATTGACCATGATTCCCTCTTGTATGATCAGTTTATTGAATTTTGTGATACTTCAAACACCGGATTGGATTTTTTTTCCTGGCATATGTATGGGAAAAAAAATCCTTACATGATTAAGTATTATGCTGATACTGTCCGTGCCATCTTGGATCAACATGGGTTTTCTGCCAGTGAAAGCCACGTGACAGAAGTATCAACTGGATTAAATGATTCTTCCTTGATAGATACTCCCAAGGGAGCGGCTTATGTGACATCAACATTGTTAACGGCACTTGAATCTCCCATTGATAAAATATTTTGGTATCCCGGTATTGATTCGAGTGGACTGGTAGATCCAAAATCGACAGAAGCTTCTCCTTTAACTTGGAATGGACTTGGATTTAAAATCTACAATTTATTTGCCAGTGAGACACCTAATTTAATACAGGCTACGGGTCAACTTGTTGCGGATGAAGATAAAGATACGGTAAATCTTATGGTCAAAGCGGCAAAATCAAGTTTCGGTGACACGGTAAATGTGTTAATATCAAATTTTAATAGTAAAGCCAAACAAATTAGCCTTACATTGAAAAATACCCCTTGGACCTTTAATGATGAAATACAGGTGGATCGCATAACCATTCAGGGACCTTCTAAAAGAATGAGTGTTTACAGCTTGATCTTGTATGGCAACAGTACCTTAATTTTACCAGGAATAAATGATGTGGGATCACCTTCGGTGTACCTGGTTCGTTTTTATAAAATTGGTGAAATACAATCAACTTTAAAAAATATAGCGGGTGGAAATTTAAAGGTATATCCTACCGTAGCAAATGATTTCATTAATATTGATCTGCCGGGAAATATCCAAAATTCAACCATTGAACTTTTTGATGTATATGGAAGAATGGTTATAAAAAAACAAGTCACCGATCATGAGATTTTAGATATTTCTTACTTGAAAGAGGGGGTTTATATGATCAGGAGCGAAGGGGCATCTTCCAGGTTCATTAAAGAATAGAAGAAAAATTCACATACCTAAATTGAAATTTGGATAAAAACAGGAATAAATTAATAAAATTCTGCGAAATAAACTTGCAGCCTGTATTCGGACTCATAATCACCTAATGATATCTGTTTCATTTTAATGAAAAAAGCCGTCCAAAACTAAATTTGACGGCTTTATCTTTGTATCAGTACAATGAATCTTAAATGTTTACTGCTGATTTTAATTTATCTACAGATAAGTTTACAGGTGATTTTCCCGGGAAAGGAATTTCCCCGTACAATGCCGCCGTGGTAGCTTTAATTGATGGAGCTACATAAGAATAAGCGTTTATATAAACATGCGCACCCTCGAAATATTCATTCACGTAGTAAGGGTTTCCGAAAGAAATAACGATGGTTTTGTTTCTATCCACGCTGTTGCTTGCCCATATAGACTCAGCTTCTTCTCCAAAGAAACTCAAGGGGCCTAAAGGATGATGTGCATGGCGATGAACAGCAAAAATAATCAGGTCGTATTGGCTGGAAACCGAATCCTTGTATTTTAAATCGGTTTCAAATTTCAAGTTCTTTTGGAAAGTTACTTCTGCACCTCGTTTTTCTAATTCCTCTTTAAAAACTATTAAATCCTCAAACTTGGATTGGTAATTAACAATACCCACCAGCAAGATCTTTTTATATTTTGCCGGATCAATAGGCAACATATTTTTCTTATCTTTTACAAGGGTTATACTTTTCTCTGCAATATTTTTGGCAGTTTCCCGGGCAAATTGTGAAATTTCAGGTGTAAGGGGAGTTCCAGCCTTAAATGTATCATCAAGCAAGCCTACCTTCATCTTCAAGTTCCAAATTCTTTCCACGGCATCATCCAATCTTTCCATTGATATTTCACCGGATTCAATGGCTTTTTTCATATTAGCCACGTAGTTTGGAGTTGTCCATAACATCACGTCACAACCTGCCTTGAAAGCTTCAATATCTGCCTGTTCATCTGTATAGTACCCTTTGAAACCCGACATAACCAATGCATCAGAAACAATAACCCCATTAAAACCCATTTCTCCTTTTAAAAGGTTTGTAAGCAGCTCCTTGGATAAGGTTGCGGGTGGATATAAACCGTTAATTTTTTCTTCCTGGTAAGCAGGTAATGTAATATGCCCGGGCATAATGGCATAAGCCCCTGCATCAATGCACCCCTGGAAGGCACGACCACTGTATTTCCACCAATCATCCAAGGATAAGCTGTTGGAGGTGGTGCATAGGTGCTGGTCCCTGTAATCTACACCATCACCGGGGAAATGTTTTAATGTAGCGGCCACACCATGATCTTGCATACCCTTGATTATTTGTGAAGCTAACCTCACCACTCGTTCAGGATCATCTGATAAGGAGCGCTGACTTGTAGGTGGGTTAATAGGATTGAGAGATAAATCAACAACCGGGGTGAAGGCCCAGGTAAATCCCCCGCATCGTGCTTCAATCGCGGTTGCTTTCCCGAAATTATAAGCCAATTCTTCTGAATCGGTTGCACCCACGGCCATAAGATGGGGTAGAGGGGTAAGGTTTGAAATGTTACTTCCAGCACCAAATTCCATATCATCTATATGAAATATTGGTATTTTGGAAGCATTTAAATACTCGGTATACCTTTCCAAAAGGTTTGATGCCAAATTTTCACCATCCCTGTTCAACGAAAACATACCACTAATAGGGTTTTCTTCCAAAAATTTTTCCAAGCTGCCGTATTCAGCAATCTCTTTCTCCGGGTTGGGCATGTGGATAAAGGTTTGTCCTATTTTTTCCTTTATCGACAACTTTTTCCATCCGTCTTTTTCAAATCTCAAAGCCATATTTTTGAATTAATTTATAATTAAATGAATATTTAACAAATCTTTTAGTAAAATGTTAAAGAACTTCAAGAACTTTATGCAGGATAGTTACTTGTTTCTCAAATATTATCCTCTTAAATTATTTATTTATAAGAATCTTATCAGCCTGCCCAAGATAATTATAATAAAACTAATGATAAAACTTATTTTTGCTTATTCAAATATATTGTAATTCAGATGTATATCTAAAAAATCCTTGGCCCGTCAGCATGTGCTTGACACTAGTGTCAATGATAAACTTCCGGGTGTAGATGTGCTAATCCATCTTGATTATGTAAAAGCACGATTCTCAAAATCAAGCGTGATGCGTCACCAGCATCTAGGTTGATAAATTGAAGGTTGAGGATATGATACACACCTTGATTAGAAGTTACTTCTAACTGCTATTTAAGAAGTGAAGCATCATCAATCAACCGCTGCAAAAATAATACTTTTTCCTACAGGTATAAATCAAGGGGTATAAAAATGGAATATAGTTATATAATTAAAAACTATAGGGAGTTTTATTAATACCTGGTTTTGAGATTGTGATTTTTTTATAA
>CAZOSQ010000358.1:0-4095 GCA_964582245.1 uncultured Bacteroidales bacterium
CAGGTGGTACTTGAATTGCCTGACAGAAGAATATGAATCTGTATTACCCTGGTCATTATCCACGGAAAACAGAGCATCTGTTAATGATTTTTTTTCTTCTTTTACCTCGGCAAGTTCATCTTGGGCATCCTCCAATGTTTTTGTTATTTCATCCAATTGAGCTTGTAACATGTTTACCCTTTTCTTGCAATTATTCAATTCATTATTCGCATTGAAATATTTGCAGCTGGAAAAACTAATTGTCGAAATGATGAATGTTAATACAATTGCTATTTTGTTCATAATTAAACGTTTTATTTTCCGCGAATATAGTTAAAAATATCTTTTCTTGATGATTTTTTAATCATTATAAACCATTGTATACAAGGTTGTAACAATTTATATTGATTTGAATCATTTTCTAGTTCTTTTTGAATGATTCCTTTTTCATAACATTAATACTAACAATTTTATCTTACATTTGTTATTAAACGTGTCTTTTTAGGACGAAAATTTCTTATTTAACACGATGAATCATGCTAGATATTTCCACGTCATACCTTGGTATTCCATTAAAAAATCCGGTGATAATCGGAAGTTCGGGATTAACGGGATCAGTTGAAAAAATAGTAGCCCTTGAAAAAGTAGGTGCTGCAGGGGTCGTTTTAAAATCTTTGTTCGAGGAAGAAATTATTCGAGAAATGGAGAATTCTATGAAAAGCATGGCTTCAGATGTTTTTTTATATCCTGAGGCGGTAGAGTTCTACGAGAACAATTTCCAAAAAGAGGAAAGTACCGATCAATATTTACAATTAATTTCTGATGCAAAAGAAAAGGTGAAAATTCCAGTGATAGCAAGTATTAATTGCATATCAACAGGGCCTTGGACTTATTTTCCAAAACGATTGGAAGAGGCAGGGGCCGATGGTATTGAATTAAATATGTTTATTCTCCCTTCCGATCCTTTTCGAACTGCCGAGGAAAATGAAGGAATATATTTTAACATTGTCGAAGAGGTTATTAAACAAGTTTCTATCCCTGTTTCCATTAAAATTAGTTTTTATTCTTCGGGTTTGGCAAATTTTATTAAACGTCTTTCCCGGACAGGAATAAAAGGAGTTGTTTTGTTTAACAGGTTTTACAACCCTGACTTTGATATAGATACTTTCGAAATTACATCTTCAAGGGTATTAAGCGAACCGGGTGATATATCTATTTCGTTGCGTTGGATTGCTTTGTTATATGAAAAGGTGGCATGTGACTTAATAGCTTCAACTGGCGTACATGATGCCAGCGGCTTGGTGAAACAATTATTAGCAGGTGCCAATGCTGTCCAGGTAGTTTCCAGCCTTTATAAAAATGGGATTGAACATACCGGGATGCTGTTAGCGGGATTGGAAAAGTGGATGGAAGAAAAGGAATATACAACACTTGCAGATTTTAAAGGAAAAATGAGCCAAAAAAAGGTGGCCAGTCCCGCTGCTTATGAAAGGGTCCAATTCATGAAATATTTTAAGGGTTATAACCCCGGTTAGCTTGAAAATATTCTATCCTGTTATACAATTCCTTGTCGTGGTGTATTTTCAATGATTCGGATTGACTTGACAATAGTTACTAAGTTTGAACCGTAGTTAGATATATAACCTCGATTTTTGCAGGAATTTGTTGAGGTCAATTTTATTTACCAACCATTTTCGCGGGATCTACCCATTCATTAAACTGTTCATTAGTTACCAAGCCTGTTTCAATTGCTGCTTCCCGCAATGTCTTATTTTCCTCGTGTGCTTTCTTGGCGATTTTTGCGGCATTTTCATATCCTATATGTGTGTTGAGGGCAGTAACCAGCATGAGCGAGTTCTCCAGGTGTCTTTGAATTACCGGGAAGTTGGGTTCTATCCCCATAGCACAATGGTGATTAAAAGAAACACAACCATCTCCTATAAGCCGGGCAGATTCTAAAAGATTTGAAATCATAAGGGGCTTGAATACATTTAGCTCGAAATGACCATTGGATCCTCCTATTGAAATGGCCGTATCATTACCTATCACTTGGCAGCAAATCATGGTAAGTGCTTCTGCCTGGGTGGGGTTGACTTTCCCGGGCATGATGGAAGATCCCGGTTCATTGGCGGGAATAATTAATTCTCCAATTCCCGAGCGTGGCCCGGAGGACATAATCCTAATATCATTGGCTATTTTCATCAAGCAAATAGCCAGCTGTTTTAATGCACCGGAACATTCTACCATGGCATCATGTGCGGCCAATGCTTCAAATTTATTTAGGGCGGATTTAAACGGGTACCCTGTTAATTCTGCAATCTTTTCGGCTACTTTTTGGGCATATCCCCGGGGTGTATTTATTCCTGTACCTACGGCCGTGCCCCCTAAAGCAAGTTCGGATAGGTGGTCGAGCGTATTTTCCAATGCTTTTAGGCCATGATCCAGTTGGGAGACATATCCGGAAAATTCTTGCCCGAGGGTTAAAGGAGTGGCATCCATCCAATGGGTACGCCCTATTTTTACTATATCCATAAATTCTCGTGATTTACTTGCCAAGGTATCGCGTAATTTTTTTACCCCGGGTATGGTAATCTCCATGATCATTTTATATGCAGCGATATGCATGGCTGTTGGGAATGTATCGTTGGATGATTGGGATTTATTGACATCATCATTTGGATGAATAAGACGCTTCCCTTCTCCTAATTTATTTCCTTGCAGGACATGCGCCCTGTTGGCAATCACTTCGTTCACGTTCATGTTTGATTGTGTGCCAGAACCGGTTTGCCAAATGACCAAGGGAAATTCATCTTTTAATTTTCCAGCAATTATTTCGTCACATGCCCGGGTAATTAATTCGGATTTCTCGGCAGGAAGTACTCCTAAATCTTCATTGGTCAATGCTGCGGCTTTTTTTAAATAAGCAAAAGCAAAAATGATTTCCGGGGGCATCTTTTGATCTGCACCCCCTATTTTAAAGTTGTTTCTTGATCTTTCCGTTTGGGCTCCCCAATAATTTTCCGCGGGAACTTTTATTTCTCCCATGGTATCTTTTTCTACACGGTAATTCATGATCCAGTAATTTTATTAAATAAAAATTTGTAAAGGTATAGTTAATGATTTATAAAACATGGCCAAGTTAAAATAGTTCATCAATTTTAGCGGGAGGTCGGGCTATAATTGCCTTGTATCGTGACTCAACGATAGGTCTCTGGATAAGTTTCGGGTTTTCGAGTAAAATGATGATCCATTCATCATCGGTGAAATTTTTTCCTTTCAATTCTTTCTTGTAATAATCCTCCGTGGTTCTCACGAGTGAACTAGGAGCCATGTTTAATTTTAAAATTAATTCCCTTAGTTTCTTTTCCGTTAGATTTATCTTTAAATAATCAACTACCTCGAATTCTGTTGTTTTGGATTTTAAATAATCCAGGCCAGCCCTACTTTTACTGCACCTGGGGTTGTGATAAATGACCATGTTGATAAAATTTGGATTTTTAAAAAATATGCCCGGCAATTTGCAAAAAAAACCTTTTAAAAAAAACTTTTCCCGGTCTTTTTATAATGCCTTTTTAAATTTGTTTAACAGGTAGGTACTTTAATATTTAGCCAATACTTCCAAGGAACTTTTATGGTATTGGGAAATTTCTTCGTCAGTTAGGTCGTACCAATTTTCATAAAAATCTTGGGCTGAATAAAAATAAACTTCTCGTTCAAGTAAAATTAATTCATCCACTAGTTTTTCAAGTCTATTGGCTATTTGATCCGAGGCTACTGGAAGGGCTAATATAATTTTCCCTGCTTTTCTTTTTTTGCATAATTGTATGGCTGCTTTAATTTTTGTCTCCATGCTTGACCCATCATCTACAAGAATCACGGTTTTTCCTTCTATACCGGGAAGTGGGTTTCCATTTCGAAGTACGGTAATTTTCTGATCAATCAAGGGTTTCATGCTTTCCATGATATCCTCAAGGTGTTCTTGTTTAACCTCGTGTACATCGTGGCTTATAACTGCGCGGCTGCCATCTTCAGCCAAACTTCCTATGCTTGTTCCCGGGTATAATGGATGAGAAATATCCTCCACGATCATTAATGAATAACCAGTTTCAAGATTTT
>CAZOSQ010000359.1:0-4095 GCA_964582245.1 uncultured Bacteroidales bacterium
AAGTCTTTCTCGAAAGTTTTTCTTTCCGTTATATCCCGGATCACGGAAATTACGGCAATGGAATGACCTTCGGCATCTTTCAAGGCAGCAGATGATATTTCCCCGTAAAATGAAGACCCGTCTTTTTTCAACAAAATGTATTCATCTTTTCCATCCACTTGTTTTTCCACCACGTTGCGAAAATGTTCATTGGCCCTTTTCCTGTAAGCCGGGTGAACAAACTTGATGACCTTCAAGGCAAGAACATTCTGCCGGTCATGGTAAGTGAACATGTCAAAACTTACATTGGAAGCAAAAATCACCTTGGCTTCCAAGTCCATGATAACAATCGCATCCGGTGATGCACCAACGAGTTGCCTGTACAATTCCTCGGAATACCGCAGTGCCCGCTCAATGTTTTTCCTCTTGGTAACGTCCTGGATGATATTCACTGTACCGATGGAACGGTTATCAAGGTCAAACAAGAGGCTGGAAGAAACTTCGGCCGAGAAATATTTACCATCGGATTTGGTTACCTGGTATTCCTCGTTCTTGATGGTTTTCTTTTCCTTGATGACATGATAATTATGAATGGCTTTTTCCTTGTGTTTTTCAGAAATAAAATCGATAAAGCATTTCCCCAGGATTTCTTCCTTGGATGATACTTTCAACAGTTTTAAAACCTCGTGGTTGCATTCCACGATTTCTTTTTCCATGTTCAAGAAAAGAATCCCGTCAGGGGATGAGTCCAGGATATTCCTGACCAGGTTGTGTTGCTTTTTCAACTCCTCTGAAATGGATTTTTGCTCGGTGATATCGAGCAATGTAAACAAGATAGCGGGTTGATCCTGGTAAGTGATCCGTGAATTATATGCATCCACCCATTTTACCTTACCATTTTTAGTTATCTTTTTGTACAAGTACCTGTTTTTATTTATTTTTCCCTGGAAAACATCTTGTACTTGCTCATGGACATAATCAAAATAATCGGGATGGGTATTTTTGATAAAATTTTCCTCGGGTTGCCATTTCTTTATTTCTTCCATCGAGTATCCCGTTAATTGGCAATATGCCTGGTTAACGTACTTGTTTACCCCGTCCTGGTAGATCCCGATGGACATTAAAGATTGTTCACATATGGTACGAAATTTTTCTTCACTTTCCATTAAAGCCTTTTCAGCCTTTTTCTTTTCAGTAATATCAAAAGAGATACCGGTAGTCCCGATAATTTCACCTTTCACGTTGAAAACAGGTGCTTTATAACTTTCAAGGATAACGGTATTTCCATCTATCCCAGCCATTTCTTCAACCTGTATACTTTCACCATTTTCCATGATTATCTTATCATCTTTATGGTACTGGGCAGCGCGATCTTCGGGCCAAATTTCAAAATCTGTTTTGCCCAGTATCTCCTCCCTGTATTTATCACAAAAACGGGCATAACTTTCATTGATCTCGATGAATTTTCCATGGATATCCTTGAGCCAAACGAGGTGAGGAATCGTGTTTAAGATGGATTTTTTCTCCATCTCTGTTTGTAGCATGATCTCGTTCATGCTGATTATTTGGGTAACATCCCGAACGATCCCCATCACGTGGTCTCCTTGTCCATGATCGATCGATTTAATTCGCACGGAAAACCACCTGGGTTTTTCATCCATCGTGATAGAATAATCAAAATCCTCGATGGAGTTGTTATCAAGGGCACGATTGATTTTTTCCAGTGCCTGCCGGCTCATATCCTCGTTAAAATAGTCAATGATTTTTTTGCCGATTATTTCTTCCCTGGGTGCCAGGAGGAGTTTTGGCTGCGAGGTAAATACATCAATATAAGTTCCTGCCCTATCCAATACAAAAATAAGGTCAGGGGTAGTTGAAAGAAGGGTGTTAAGATATTGCTCGTTCCGCTTTAATTTTTCTTCAGACTCCTTTATCTTGTTAATGTCAAAAATGGTCAAGAAAACTGCCCTTTTCCCTTCGTTTTCATAGCCTTGGTACCATATCTCCACCCACCGTTTTTCTCCATTCTTGGTAATGCCCCTTAAAATATAGTGGCTTGGCCCCGGGCTTTCTCCCGATAATTTTTGCATGGCCATTTCCAGGACGGAATCCCGTTCATCTTCAGGAATCAATTTCAAGAATTCAAATTCCTTCCAAGCATAAACTTCTTCCTTGGAATAACCAGTAATTTGGCAAAAAGAATCATTCAAATAGGTGAATATTCCATCTTGGTAAACAGCAATGGCCATGGAAGGATGCTTTGCCACGAAATTAAAGGGAACGGCTTCTTTCTTGGGATCATTCGGGGTAGAAGTAAAAAATTGACTAAAAGAATTTTTTAGTTCTGCATTTTCTTTTTCCAACTGCAAAATGCGGGTTTTCAACTTCTCGATATCTTCTTCAAGCATCATGGAGCGTAGGGGTCTTTATTAAAAATTGTTAAATTCAAACTTGCATGTTGATGGATAAACCATTAGAATAAAACAACATGGGCAGGTTCATTAAATCTACCTTCTAATATTTACTATAGGGTGAAAAATATTTATTTTTTTTCTAAGTTAATCATTTAATTTCTTATATATTTATTCGTACTTAAACTTTTTAAAAAGGTTTCTAAAAGATAACTGTCAAGGTTATTTTTAAATTTTATCAAATAGTAAAAATTTTGGTTATGATAAAAAAACAAATTTTCCTAAGCCTGTTCTTATTGGTTTTGCTTGGTACTAGTTTCGGTCAATCTGCCAGCAAACGATTAATAGATTTCACCGAATTTAATCTTGAAAATGGTTTGCACGTGATCCTTCACCAGGATAATACCAGCCCGGTAGTAGCCATCAACGTGATGTACCACGTGGGTTCAAAAAACGAGAAACCAAACAGGACCGGGTTTGCCCATTTTTTCGAACATCTTATGTTTGAAGGTACAGAAAATATCCCGCGGGGCCAGTACATGAAAATTGTACAAAATGCAGGTGGAACTTTAAATGCGGCTACTTCTTTCGATTATACTTTTTACTACGAAACACTTCCTTCCAACCAGCTTGAACTGGGCTTGTGGCTCGAATCCGAAAGAATGCTGCACCCGAAGATCGACCATGAGGGAGTGGAGACGCAACGCAAGGTAATCAAGGAAGAAAGAAGTTCTTCATACGATAATCAACCCTATGGTTCGCTCTTGGAAAAAATATTTTCAAATGCATTCAAGGAACATCCGTACCGTTGGATCCCCATTGGTTCCAGGCAATACATTGATGAAGCAAAGCTGGATGAATTCATAGAATTCCATAACCATTTTTACGTGCCGGGAAACGCCGTTTTGGTAATTGCCGGTGATATTGACACGAGTAAGACACGTGAATTGGTAAAAAAATATTTTGCAGGGATACCGGCCGGGAATCATGAAATATACCGGCCCAATGTAAATGAACCTGCACAAGAAAAGGAAATAAGGGACACCGTGTATGATAATATCCAGTTACCGGCGGTTGTCATGGCGTACAAGATGCCCGAGAGGGGAAGTAAAGATTACTATGCCCTCGACATGTTACAAAACCTATTGTCGGGCGGGCAAAGTTCGAGGTTATATAAAACCCTGGTAGATAATCAACAAGTGGCTAATTACGTGTCTGCATTTCCTTATGCATTGGAAGAGGCAGGTCTTTTTATAATTTTTGGATTGGCCAATTTCGGTGTGCCAGTTGACCAGGTGGAACAGTCGCTCTTGGAAGAAATTGAAAAAGTAAAAACCAGCGGGCTAAGTCAAAATGAATTTGAAAAGCTTCAAAATCAAACAGAAAATGCTTATATAAGCAGCAATTCCACTTACTCGGGCATTGCACAGAGTTTGTCGGTTAATTACACGCTTTTTAAAGATGCCAATAGGATCAATACCGAGTACAATAATTATCTTCAAGTAACCAGGGAAGATATCCAAAAGGTTGCCCAAAAGTACCTGGTTAAAGAAAACAGGGTTGTTTTAACTTATCTTCCTAAGAATCTAGAAAAATAAAATCGTCATGAAAAGAAATAATATTATCCATAACATGAAAAAATTATCCGTAATCCTACTCTTTCTATCCCTGATAGCCATAACATGGGCACAGGTAGATAGGAGCA
>CAZOSQ010000360.1:0-4081 GCA_964582245.1 uncultured Bacteroidales bacterium
AGGTCACATGGAACATCCATGAAGGTTATTTTCATCTTTGTTTGTGATTTTTAATATGGATGTTTCATTATTGGTTATTTTTAATTTTGTTACAATTTAATAAAATATTTTATTTAATAAATATTTTATTTAATAAAAATTTGGTTTTAATCCTTCATTACACTAATGAATCTTCCAATCTTTTCAGTATTTCAAGGGCTTCATTCCTAGACGCACCACAGAATTCTGGTTCTGCTTTGAATTTTTCACAAACCACTGGGCGATCAGGATGATTATAAATACCACAGCTATAATCTTCTAATAGGTGAATGCAGGCAATTCCCCCGGGTTTTCCTTCGGGCATACCTGGTATTGGAGAAGAAATAGATGGCGCAATACAACAAGCGCCACAATTTTTTCTACATTTCATCATATAATAATTTGTATTAAATTGGTATGATGGAACATACATGTTTAGGAATTATTATACCCCTGTGTTTGCGTTTTGTTAAACATGTATGTTTCATAAATAATTCTTTTACAAATCTTTTTTAAAAAAAACTTATCAAATATAAAAAAAACAAGGAGTAATCTTAAAAAAAAATATCCATAAATTTTTATCCTGTAATCCATCATTGTATAATTGAACCAAATAATTTATATTAATTAGATACTAATCGTGCCACTTATAACGATTTTCCCGGGTTTTAATAATTTTTTCATTATCCAGCAGCCATCTAATTACATTTAAAGTTTTTTCTTCCGGGTAATTAATTTTATCAACAAGTTCATCTACCAGGACTTCATTTTTTTCCAAGATATTTTTAATTTCTTTCAATATTAGATCAAACTCGTACTTGCTCAAGCTGAGTTCATTTCTTTTCTTGCAAATATCACAGTTACCACATCTTGTGCTTTCTTTTTCGCCAAAATAGGCTAACAATTGTTGAGCCCTGCATTTTGTATTATTGGTACAATATTCCAGGACTGATTCTATCCTTTTTATATAAAGTTCTTTTCTTTTTTTGTAATGGTCATATGATAACAACAGGGCTTTTTGATCTAGTCTTTCCTCGGTATAAATAACAAGAGGGGTATCTCTTTTGGGAATGTACTTAATAATTTTTTGCTTGTTTAATTTTTGCAGGTAATTGTAAACATTCTCAACTGAAAGGGCCGATTTTTTTGCCAGGTAAGTTTCATCTATGGATACATATTCCGAAAACAGCCCGGAATATGAACGGAGCAAGAGCTTTATAAATCCATCAAAATTAGCATTTTCCACTTGGAATTTATATAAATCATCCCGATTGACAATGAAATATATTTTAGAAGGTTTGTCAATTTCATCTGTTAATTCAATGTATCCTTCCCTTTGAAGAATTTTTAAGCTATTAAAAGCTGTTAATAAATTAAACTTGTAGGTTTTGGCAAAAGCCATCAGCTTGAAGTCATATTCTTGATATTTTCCACCGCCAATAGGTACCTTAAGGTAATTTCCTAATGCTTGATACACCCTTTTCACGTATTCCAGGTCTGGAAAATTTACCTCGGTTCTTTTTTGGGCACTGAGTTTATCATAATGATTGTACAATTGTATGGCATAAGCTTTTTTTTCGTCTCTCCCTGCTCTTCCTGCTTCTTGGAAATAGGATTCAATGCAATCTGCCAGATCCATATGAACAACAAATCGTACATTAGGTTTGTCTATACCCATTCCAAAGGCATTAGTTGCCACAATTATTCTTGTTTTATCGTTTTTCCATTCATCTTGTTTTAAATTTCGTAATTCAGCAGATAAACCGGCATGATAATAATCGGCAGATATTTTATTTTTTTTTAAAAAATATGCAATCTCTTTAGTTTTCAATCGGTTCCTAGCATATATTATTCCGCTTCCCTTTAGATGGGTTACAATTTTCAAGAGTGATTTGTTTTTGTCTTCTGTTTGTTGAACCAAGTAAATAAGATTTTTCCTTTCAAAACTTTTTCTAAGAACATTTTTCTTTTTGAATTTAAGTTTTTCCTGGATATCTTCGATAACATCGTTTGTTGCTGTAGCAGTAAGGGCCAGTACAGGGACATTGGGAATAATATCCCTGAGATTCGAGATTTTCAAGTAGGAAGGTCTAAAATCATAACCCCATTGGGAAATGCAATGAGATTCGTCAACAACTAAAAGGTTGATATTCATTTTCCTGACTCTTGCTTGAAACAATTCTGTTCCCAATCTCTCAGGTGAAACGTATAAAAATTTATAATCTCCATAAGCACAATTATCCAGTGTAATGTCAATTTCTTCCTTGCTCATACCAGAATAGACGGCCGTGGCCTTAATGTTTTTTTTTCGTAAGGATTCAACCTGGTCCTTCATCAATGCAATAAGGGGAGTGACAACAATACATATTCCTTCTTTCAACAGGGCTGTAACCTGGAAGGTAATGGATTTTCCGCCACCTGTAGGCATAAGTCCCAGTGTATCCTTTCCCTCGGAAACTGCCCTTATAATATCTTCTTGCAAAGGGCGGAATTTACTAAATCCCCAGTATTTAACCAGTATTTGTTGATAGATATTCAATAATAATTCTTAAAGTAATGAAAAGTTAAAAAATTATAAATTTTATATATTGCGAGATTATATTATCATTTTTTTGTAATTTGGCGCAATTTAAATAAAAAGTTTAATTAGTATGCTATTCACGAACGATAAAATTATTGGGGAAGGATTAACTTTTGATGATGTATTGCTGGTTCCTGCTTACTCGGAGATATTGCCCAGGGAAGTAAATGTTTCTTCAGATTTCTCAAAAAATATAAAACTTAACATACCTATTGTCTCTGCCGCAATGGATACTGTAACAGAGGCTTTTATGGCTATTGCAATAGCAAGGGAAGGTGGTATAGGGGTTATACACAAGAACATGAATATTGAGGAACAAGCCAAGCATGTAAAAAAGGTCAAGCGGGCAGAAAACGTCATGATATATGAACCTATTACAATCAAAAAGGAAAATACCGTGGCTGATGCCTTGAATTTCATGAAGGAATTTAAAATTGGTGGTATTCCCGTGGTTGATTACGATAAAAAATTAATAGGTATCGTCACAAACAGGGACTTAAGATTCGTGAAAGATATGTCAATTCCTGTTGAGAAAGTGATGACTACTCATAAAATTATAACTACTTCGGAAGGGACTGACCTTGAACAAGCAGCAGAAATTCTACAAGCTCATAAAATTGAAAAACTGCCGGTAGTAGATAAAAATAATGTATTAATAGGATTAATCACATATAAGGATATAACAAAAAGCAAGGACAGGCCAACAGCATGCAAGGATACAAAAGGAAGATTAAGAGTGGCTGCAGCTGTGGGGATTACTTCTGATACTTTTGATAGGATGACAGCCATGGTTGAAGCGGGTGTTGATGCCTTGGTGATAGACACGGCACATGGTCATACCAAGGGAGTTATAACCGTTTTGAAAGAGGCTAAAAAAAGATTTAACAACGTTGATGTGGTGGTTGGAAATATTGGTACTCCAGAAGCAGCCCTGGATTTGGTAAAGTCAGGGGCTGATGCCGTCAAGGTAGGTATCGGGCCAGGTTCTATTTGTACCACCAGGATTGTTGCGGGTGTTGGAGTCCCACAATTATCTGCTATTTACGAAGTTTCTCAAGCTGTGAAGGATTATAATGTACCCGTGATTGCTGATGGTGGCATTCGCTATTCGGGAGATATCGTGAAGGCATTATCGGCTGGTGCCAGTTCTATTATGGCCGGTTCATTGTTTGCCGGGGTAGAAGAATCTCCGGGTGAGACAATTATCTATAATGGACGTAAATATAAATCATATCGAGGAATGGGATCTATTGAGGCTATGCAATTAGGTTCAAAAGACAGGTACTATCAAGACGTGGAAGATGATGTAAATAAGCTTGTTCCTGAGGGGATAGAAGCTAGGGTGCCTTTCAAGGGGAACTTGAATGAAGTGGTTTACCAGTTAATTGGAGGTTTACGTGCAGGAATGGGATATTGTGGGACAAATAGTATTCATAAACTAAAGGATGCAAAATTTGTCAGGGTAACTAGTTCGGGAGTGAT
>CAZOSQ010000361.1:0-4079 GCA_964582245.1 uncultured Bacteroidales bacterium
TTTATATGTGATAACGGCTTAAAAGTATATGACACTTCCAACCCATTAAATTTAAAATTATTGAACCACTTCGAAATCAAAGCACAAGATGTCATTCCTCATAATAACCTGTTAATAGTGACCGGGGAAGAAGGAATTTACCAATACAAGTATTCTAATGATTCAATTATTCTTTTAAGTAAAATTTTAATAGATTCTAATGAAAGTTAAAAATAGTATTTCAGCCTTAACAATTATCTTAACCCAAATTATTATGAACCCGATCTTGAAACTTAGAAAGAAAAAAAATTATTTGTTAACTATAATCCTACTATCTGGTGGAATACTAGTAAAATCACAGGATGAAAGTTCCAAATGGTCATTGTTTTTCACTCCACAAACTTTGACAAACCACCATTTAAAGATAAGCCTGGACAGGCAATTTAAAAACCAATCCATTACGATTTCTCCATCATTTTTTCTCGCATCTAATTTAAGCAAAAACAATTATTCGGACTATTATTATGAAGCAAATGTTTATCATTTTGAAGAATCATTTGATTTGATGAGTGGATATGGAGGGGATCTTATACATAAATTTTTTATATTCAATGATAACAACCTGTTTAATGGTATAGCTTATGCGGGATATGGCATTACATATCGTCATCATTCTTTTGAATATGATAATTTTGATTGGGTTACACGCAATTATGATGGACTGGATGCTCTTTACCTAACTCCAACTAGGCACAAAGATATAGTAGATAGGGTCGGTGGTCAGCTAATAATAGGCTATACAATTAGTTTCCCGGAAAAGTACATGCTCGATATTTACACTGGTACAGCAGCCATTTATTCTTTCAAACCACGAACAAGATATTTGAAAAATCTAAATACTAGTTTTTTAAGTCACGTGTATACAGGTATCCTGCCCATTTTAATGATCAGGTTTGGAGTTAACTTGTAAAAACCTTTACTAGGATAACAATGGATATAGTAATAAATAAGACGAAATTAATTATGATTATCCTGCCAATATATGGAATCAATAATAGTCAAATTCCCTTTTTCACCTTGATGTAACCGGTTGAAACAATTTTCCTTCAATGTTATTGTAAATCAACCCGCATTTCTAAAATGGAACCATGAAGTTCGTCAGAAAAAAAACGATAGGAAGAGATGGATTTTACATCTTAATAATAAAACATTTAACCATTTTTAGTGCAAATGCAAATAAAAGAATTTCTTCAATAACATGTTTTCTAATCCTGTTTAATCCCGGATTGTTCATTCGACATATAGTGATTATTTAAAACATCAATCCTCATCGTAACCTCCTCTATCAAAGTAATATTTTTTAATACCTATTCACCTATACCTGGTAAAATTAGGATAATTTACGAACATATTTTAAAAGAAAAACTTAAAAATCAAAAAGTTGAGAAAATATTATTATTTTTTTTTTTAATTTAGTGGTATTAATTTGACCTGATTTAAAATATATGTATAATTTTACATACAGAAAATCTAAATTATTATTAATGTTAATAAATGTTTTTCATGTGAAACATATAAAACATGTTAAAAATTATATTTCAATCAATATCCCGGATAAATTATCAATATGGATAACAGGAAATCCTAATATTCAGACTTTAGAAAATAGATTTTACAATATTTTAATTTTTTTTGCTTTTATTTTTTCGGTGATCAGTACTATATTTAATATATATAATAAATTCAATTATTATATTATTATTTCTTCAAGTATTGCTTCTTTAACTTTTGCTTTTTTATTTTATCGTTCTAGGATCAAAAGTTTATATTATCCATGGTTACATGCTATTTTAATATTATTATTTCTATCAGCCGTATGGATCACCAATGGAGGATCAATAGGTAGTGCACCATATATTTATGTTATAGCTCTTTTATCCTTTGTAATTATATCCAGGAGAAAAGACCATGCTTGGATGATAATAATAACATTAGCTAATGTAGGAGCGTTATTTGCTTTTGAACATTATACCGGATACGAATATATTATACCATACGCAGATAAACATGCATATGCAAAAGATATAGCATTTGTTTTTATTTGTCTTTTAATTGGTATCTTTTTTCTAGTAAGATTTGTTAAAAACAATTACGATGATGAAAGAACAAAAGTATTAGAACAAAAAGATGTTATAAAAAAACAAAATGATGAAGTTATCTCAAGTATAAACTATGCTGCTTATATTCAGGGAATCTTATTTCCCGATCTTAAAAAGATGCCTCACCTTGTTAGTGAGTATTTTGTTATTTTTCGTCCGAAAGCAATTGTAAGTGGTGATTTCTACTGGTTTAAAGAAAAAGGAGATTATGGCCTGATAATTGTTGCAGATTGTACAGGCCATGGGGTACCAGCCGCTTTTTTGGGAATTCTTGGACTTTCAATATTAGAAGAAATGTCACTTAAAACCGAAGATGAAATCTCTGCCTCTGATTTCCTGGAAGAGTTAAGGATAAAAATGGCATATCATTTGACAAAAGAAAATGATAAAAGCATGCCGTTTTTTGAAGGTATGGCAATTGGGTTATGTGTTATTAATTATCCTAGGAATATCATGGAGTTTGCGGGTGCAAGTCATTCTTTATTTTTGCTGAGAAACAATCATGACTTTATTGAGCCCCCTTACACAAATAAAGATATAAAAGGACAAAGAACACTTTACACCTTCAGGGGAATTAGCAATACTATAGGACATAACCCAAACAAAAAAAGATTCACTAGCTATTTTTTAAATATTGAACCCGGGGATACTTTTTACATGATGTCTGATGGCTATATTGATCAATTTAATGATAATTTTTCCTGCAAGTTTAAAATGAAAAATTTTAGAGATTTAATTCTGGATATGAAAAACATTCCATTATCATCACAAAAAAATATTTTGGAAGATGCTCACGAAAAATGGAAAGGAAAAATGCCCCAGATAGATGATATACTTGTATTTGGATTTAGATTATAAATCTATTACTACTTTTCAAAAAATTAGCGTTTTTAAGTTTTTGCCATAAAATTCCAAAGTAAAATTTTTAATCCAGCATTCTTATAATCAATTTAATATCAGTAATTATGCTGATTATTTTTTAAAATCTAAACAATCTCTCCATTACATAATCCACCCTCTGTTAACATATTGTTTATAACATGAAACTATTAATTCTGCTAGGTTTATTTAGGTTTTAGTACTTTCACTTACGAAACTTAAAAACAATCTTATATAGCTCTATCAACCAAAACACTATGCTTTTATAGATTGTTATTTCCTTGGAGTGATGCTAAATATCGGGATATTATCCTTTCAAGTTTTTTATCACATCAAGGTAAGAGTTATAACCTGTTTAAATGTCAATTTTTTTTTTATTAAATCTGAAGTATTATGAAAAAATCCTATCAATTTGTTGGTTCTTCTTCGGAAGCAAATCATGTTTCATTTGAACTATCTCCCAATGGTTTAATTGATTCGAGAAAGTACACTTTGTATGATATTCAAGTTAGTCCTCAACTTGACAATTTAGTTTTCCAAGACAGGCTTGATTTATTTGGAAACTGGTACAAAGATGCTTGCATGGAAAAATTAGCACATGAAATGAGGTTTGGAAATAATGGATGTGCAATAGAGAGAAAAATGGTAAATCCTCATGATGGCGATACCGTGAATGTTTTAAATTTCGCATCCAATGATTATCTCAACATGTCTCAACATCCAGAAGTAATAAATGAGGCCATTGATGCTCTTTTGAAATATGGAGCTGGAGCTGGTGCCGCCTGCAATGCTAGCGGGTTAACAGATATGAAGTTAAAACTTGAGAATGAAATTGCGGATACCTTCGGATATGAAAAGTCATTGGTTTATGCAGCTGGATTTATGACAAATTTAGGTTTACTTGGTTCTATAATACGAAGCAATGATATTGCACTGGTTGATATGTTAGCCCATGCAAGTATTATGGATGGAGTAAGCAATAAAAATAAAATGCTATTTTTACATAATGATCCAAAATCACTTGAAGCCGTTCTAAAAAGAGCCAGTCGTCAATATGTAAAT
>CAZOSQ010000362.1:0-4073 GCA_964582245.1 uncultured Bacteroidales bacterium
AGGTAGGTTCTTCCTTTTTATAAAATGCCGAATAAGCATTCTTCCTGCCATACACGTTCAGTATCGAAAAAGTCCAGCTTCCCTTCCATTTTTTGCTTTTCTTAAGGCTTTCATACAAACTCATGGAAAGATCCAGTCGATGATAATCCGGTAAACGATATTTATTCCTGCTTAAATAAACAGCAATATCATCTCCAGCACCAAAATCACCGGGTTGCGCGGTATATGAATATTCAGGAAAAGACACCGCACGACCCGTGGCATAAGAAAAATTCACTCCAAAACACAACCTCTTATTCACGTGAAAGTTCGAGACAATTGTTAAGTCATGGGGCTTGTCATATGAAGATGGATATGGCTCATTCGAATTAATCCTTTCAACGAAAAATTCTCCTGATGTTTGGTTGTAGGCCCGTGAATAAGTATAACTTAACCATCCGTCAACTTTTCCGGAGTTCTTCTTTAACATCAATTCCACGCCATAATTTTCACCCTTTGCATCAAGCAATTCTGTTTCAAGGTTAGGATTTATATCTAACTTTGCGTTATTAATATATTCGGGCAAATGATCCATTTCTTTGTAATACAATTCCAGGGACATTTCAATTGAATTATCCTCATTATTACGAAAATATCCTAAAGCCAATTGATCGGATTGTATAGGTTTTTGATATGGATCAGAGAGTTTCCAAATATCAGTTGGCAAATACAGTGCAGAGTAAGAAAGTAAAGAAATATACTGGAAATTTCGGTTATAACTTGCTTTCAATGAGCTCTTTCCAGATAGCATAAATTTTATAGAAGCCCTTGGCTCTATTCCATCATAAGTTTGGACAATTTCATTGGCTGAAAAATTTTCCTTCCCGATAGGATCCCGAAAAATCACGGGAGATTGATTTAAATATTCATACTTCGTGTAAGGTCCCACCAGGGCATAAAAAGAAAAACGGGCACTTGCATTGATACTGATTCTTTTGCTCAAATTATATTCATGTCCTATAAAAAAAGCTCCTTCATAACCAATCTCCGGATCTAATTTAACAGCGGGAATTAATGATATTCCTATAGGTATCTCATGCCCGGGTGAATTATTATATCGAATGATTTGGAATCCGGCCAAAGGGGAATGTTTTTTTCCATTGTATTTCAACTTATATTTAAATGAAGCATATTCCAAAAACTTTTCTTTCCTGGTTCTTTCATATTCAGAAGCAATATTTTCCTTAGCAGCATCATACCTGCTATATGACAATAATAAATCAGAATGCAAGGAGCCAAAAAATTTAAGCCATTGGAATGACATCAATTTATTCCCATAAGTGTATTGTTGTTCATTGGAATAATTAAAGTTATCCTCGCTTATGTACCCATGGATAGAAACACGGGCTTTTTTCAAATTCCAATTTAGCAATCCATTGGCATCATAAAAAGAAGCCTCACTGTTTCTTAGATTATAGTCTTGTAACCTCTTTAAAAGATAACTTGAATAACTTGTTCTCCCTCCAATTTTTAAAGAAAGATTTTCTTTTATTATAGGCACTTCAAATAACAACCTAGCATTATAAAGACCTATTCCTCCAATACTTTTGAATTTCTTTATTCCCGGATCATTTACTTTAATATCCACAACCGAAGAAACCCTTTCTCCATATTCTGCTGAAATTTGTCCCTTGTATAATGATACATTCTTCACTACATCAGGATTTAATACTGATATCAAGCCAAAAACATGAGAAGTATTAAACAAGGGAGCCCCTTCAATTAAATAAAGATTTTGATCTTCTCCTCCACCCCTAACATTAATTCCGGATCCAAATTCTCCCACGGATTTGACACCGGGCATCATGGTAAACCCTTTTAATACGTCTTTTTCACCGGTTAAAGATGGTAAATGTTTTATAATCTTGGAATCCATATTAACATAACTCATCTGGTTTCCTTTCACGTTATCATCTTTTCGTCTCGCATAAATGGAAAGATCCTCGATTTCTACCAGCTCTTCAAACAACTCCAGGTCAACATTTCCTTTATTTATTACATTAACCTTATAAATCATTTTTTCATACCCAACCCCGGAAACTAGGAACGTATGAATGCCAGGGGTAACCTCTAGGACAAAATTGCCAAACGGATCAGTTATGGATCCATTGGTAGTATTTTCTATTTGAATATTCGCACCGATTACCGGCTCACCAGTTTTTCCATTTTTAATGATCCCGGTAACTTTCACTTTCTTGTTTTTAGCCGCGGGAATTGAACCTCCTACTGTAATTATACCTTGATCCTTATTGTCATTTATTAATTCAGTGTAATTTCCTGTTAAAGCCCTCACCTGTTCTTTGGGCATGAAAATAATATTATCTAATTGAACAACTTGAACCACCAGGTTATTCCCTTGGGCAATTTTATCTATGATATTTGATAAATATATGTTATTACAGGAATAAGTAAGAGAATCTTCTTCAAACCAAGACTTCTTGTAATAAAATTTAACTTGATAATTCTTCTCGATAAAATCAAGTAGTTCTTCTACATTTAAATGATTACAATTCCCGGTGATTATAACCCGCGGTATATCTTGAGAATAAAGATTGGAAATAAAAATAAAAAATAAAGCAATAAAAAAAAGCTTTAAGTGATTGATAATAAATTTCATTAAGTTAAAGATAAGAAATACTAACTTTTTTTTAAAAATAATAATAATTATCTATTTTCTAAAGAGAATTTTTCCCGGGTTAAAAATAATTAAAGAAAAAGAAAAAAGCCATGAATTTCATGGCTTTTTTCATGATTATAGAATAATACATAATTCTTCCAGCATTCACCCCTTACCTAACAGCTGCTTGTGCTGCGGCCAATCTTGCAATGGGTACACGATAAGGAGAACAACTCACGTAATTCATACCAACCCTATGGCAGAATTCAACTGAACTTGGCTCTCCACCATGTTCACCACAAATACCTACTTTAAGATCGGATCTAGTACTTCTTCCTTTTTCAGTTCCCATTTCAACCAATTTACCAACACCCTCTTGATCTAATACTTGGAATGGGTCATTTTTCAATATACCCTTTTTCAAGTAGATAGGTAAAAATTTACCTGCATCATCCCTAGAATAACCAAAAGCCATCTGGGTTAAGTCATTGGTTCCAAAGGAGAAGAATTCCGCAACTTCAGCCATCTCATCGGCAGTGATAGCTGCTCTTGGTATTTCAATCATAGTACCAACAAGATACTCAACTGTTAATCCTCTTTCTTCAAATACTTTTTCTGCAGTTTCTCTTGTAATCTGAACTTGCAGTTGAAGTTCCTTCTTAGTACCTGTAAGTGGTATCATAATTTCGGGAATGGTTTCAACGCCCTTTTTCTTTATGTTGAGAGCAGCTTCAATGATAGCACGAACCTGCATCTCGGTTATTTCAGGATAAGTATTTCCAAGACGACATCCCCTATGACCTAACATCGGGTTAAATTCATGTAAAGATTCTACCTTGCTCTTAACTTCTTCTGCAGAAATACCGAGTTCTTTGGCCATTTCCTCTTGATTCTTTTCTTCATGAGGCACAAATTCATGTAATGGTGGGTCTAAAAGGCGAATAGTCACAGGATAAGGATTCATTGCTTCAAATATACCCTCGAAATCACCTCTTTGCATAGGTAATAATTTACCCAAGGCTTTTCTTCTGCCTGCTTCATCAGAAGAAAGAATCATTTCCCGGACTGCTTTAATTCTATCCCCTTCGAAAAACATATGTTCCGTACGACAAAGTCCAATACCCTTGGCACCAAAATTCTTGGCTACCACAGCATCATGTGGAGTATCAGCGTTTGTTCTAACACTCATTTTTGTATGTTTTTCGGCCAACTCCATTAATTTGGCAAAATCACCACTTACTTCAGGTTCAATGGTTTCTATTTTTCCATCATACACTTCACCAGTAGTACCATTCAATGAAATCCAATCACCTTCCTTGTATGATTTTCCATCAACTTCCATTGTCCTGGTTTTATAGTTGATTTTACAAGCACCGGCTCCCGAGATACAACATTTACCCATTCCTCTTGCACCAAC
>CAZOSQ010000363.1:0-4064 GCA_964582245.1 uncultured Bacteroidales bacterium
GTATGCCTTTGGGGCCGGATTTGACATCATGATGTCACAGTCCAGCCAGCCTGTCCCATGCCATGATACCAAATACGAGGAAAGAGGTATAAACAACTGGTATGCCACGGGGCAAGCCTTTATATATGGTGGGGCGGATATAGGGGTATCGTATGACTGTGGTTTTCCTATTGGAAGCGGGTTTCTCAATGTACTGGGCTTTCACGTGGGTGCCGGGGTCTTTGCCCAATTGCCCCGGCCGTCCTATTTCCAAGGGGCCGTTACGGCATCATTCAGGGTTCTTAAATGGTCTTTCAACGAATCCTTTAATGTGGAAGTAGGGGAAACATGTGAAAGCAAGACTTTAACAAACAACGTCCTCATTGCAGAATCGGTAACACCTACCATTCATTCGGAAAATGTAGATGTGAACACGGTAATAACTGCCAATTTCAGTGAACAGCTAGAAGATTTTACCTACGAGATAGCTTATGGTGAAACTAGGGTGAAGTATAGGAAAAAACATCATCTAACCGAACTTTATTATGTGGAAAAATCTGGTGATGATGAATATGTCAGGGTAACTGATGGGGATATCAGTTTCACCGAAAAATTATCGGAAAATAAAAAACAGCTCGTCATCAAACCCGGGGAGGTTTTGCAATCAAACAAGTGGGTCAAGGCAAAAGTATACCTGGTTACCGAACAATATATCGGGGAAAGTTGGGTAAGTGTGACAGACGGTGACCCCAATGAAATTTTTGAAGTAGATAGCACCATATTTAAAACCGGCACAGAGTCTTCTACCATTCCTGTAAGTGACATTGAGCATGCCTACCCGTTGCCCGGCATGCAGAATTTCTACAAGAGTGAATCTACCCTGGGGCATATCCAGTTGAGCACCAAACCAATCCGACCGGTTCAAATGCCAGCGGACTATAGGTTTGTAGTGGGGGTTTTCATGGGTAACGAAGAAATTGACAGGGTCACCGACGTGACATATGATAACGCCAATTCTATTTTCACGTTTGATATCCCGTCAACCAAGCTTTTACCGGGTACCGAATATACCTTGCGGTTGTTGAAGTCCCCGTTCCCTACTTTCACCGAGGAAAGTTCTTCTATAGAAAATACCGGTGAATTGGGTACCATTGATCCGGGAAATAGAGATACCACTGTCATTGAATACAAGTTCAGGTCCAGTGAATTTGGTACTTTTAAAGACAAGATGGCTAACTATACTTCATCCTTGGTGCAGATGTTTGGGGATGTCGCCGAGGCAACCCTTGTACCGGGTGGCGCAAAAGAATCATTTGATGATTATGAAATTAATGGATTTTTCGTGAATGGTGTAAAAACCTCGGGAAAGTTGATCCGGTTTGGCCAGACTGCCACCTACAATGGCAACGTGTATGACAACTTTACCTTCGAGTTGATACCCGGCGATGATGGCAATGTAAACCTGGCATCCCCGGCATTGAAAAATTTGAACTCGGTACTTAGGGATGGTAACTTGAAATGTTTATTGGCAGGAAGTTGCTGGGCATCCGACATAGATCAAGTGACCATTGAGGCTGGAAAATTCTTGGTGCCCATGGGGTATTTTATACCGGGCAACGATACACCTAGTTCGATATATACATTTACAATCGACCTTGACCAGGATATCACCTATCCTAAATAAAAAAAAATGATTAAATTGAACAATATTTTCAAGATGAAAGAAGAGAAAGAGAGAAGTTTGAAATTTGTAACTTGTAATTTGAAATTGAGTATTGGGATGTCACGACAACCAATCACCAATCACCAATCACCAATTACTAATGACCAATGACTAATTACTAATGACTAATTACTAATGACTAATTACTAATGACTAATTACTAATTACTAATGACTAATTACTAATGACTAAATAAAGATGATAAAAAAACTTTTCATAACATTCATTCTAAGTATCCTGGTATTCCGGGTACATGCCCAGGGGGTAGATTCGCTCCTGTTCACGTATCATTATGATGCCAACAAGGGGATCATGTTAAAATGGATTCCCACTTCTTATGACGTGATGCTCGAGGGGTTTAAAAATGGTTTTGAATTGTATCGTGCAGAGGCTGTAAAAACAGGTGGTGGAGGTGAGAAACTTTTGCCTTTTGAAAAGTTGAACAGCGAAACGATCAAGCATTGGACCATGGATCAAATCAAAGAAGGGCTTGCGAAGGATTCGGCCCTGGTCACACCGGGATTGATATTTAACGATGAGGAAAACCTTTATCACGAGGGAGATATTCCCATTGACCAGGCCCTGGATAAGGCACGGGCAAGGGAATTCATGTTGATGTGGGCCGTGTCATCTGCAGTAACTAGTAATAATGTGGCAAGTGCAATGGGTATGTTTTACACGGATGTAGATGTTAATGTTGATAAAAAATATGTCTACAAGTTGGAAATCAACGGACACCCGGAATGGACAAACCATATTATTGTTTTTCCCGTGAAAGGATACGAACTGGAAAAAGTTTCCGGGCTAAGTCATACCTTGGAACATGGAGCCGTGACATTAAAATGGTTCAACAATGATTACGAACAATTCACCTATTTTGATATTTACCGTTCAACTAAAAAGAATAAGGATTTTATAAAGTTGAATAAGCAACCTTATTCCGGTGTATTTGGGAACATGGTGAAAAATACAAATATTACTACTTTTTTGGATTCTATTCCCGAGTATAACAAGACCTATTATTACAAGGTAATTGGCACCAATGCTTTTGAAGCTGAATGCAGGCCTTCTGACGTGCTCGAGGTTCAAGCTTATTATCTCCTGCAATCTGCACCGCGTATTAATTCAATTGAAACGGGAAATGGGAACGAGGTTACATTAGAATGGGAGCAATCTTCCGCGGATTTGCCTTACATCCGGGGGTTTAATATTTTCAGGGCCGATAATGGCGAGGGGCCTTATCAATTAGTTAACAGCAAGTTGTTGTCATCAAAGAATTTTTCTTATACCGACAAGGGAAAGAAATGGGTTTCGAATTATTACAGGATCTGTAGCTATAATGAAATTGGAGATTCTACCTGTTCGCTGTTAAAATTTCATCCAATCGTGGATTCAATCCCCCCTTCCGCACCAAGGATTGTCGTTGGAAAATGTGATAGCTCGGGAGTCGTTAAAATCTGCTGGAATCTTCCCCCGGAAAATGATGTTTCCGGCTACAGGATTTTTAAATCGTACATTAAAAATGCCGAACCGGTTCGTTTATATCCCGGGGAAATTTTCGATACCTTGGCTTATGATACCATATCACTCGATGAACCCTATAACAAGATATTTTACAGGGTAAGTGCCGTGGATCACATGGCTAATCCATCCCCTCCCAGTGACTTTTTCGAGGTGCTGATCCCCGATATCAACCCACCGGTGAACGGCTTTATCAGGGACTATGAAGTTAGTAAGGAAGGAATCAAATTACTTTGGCAAAACAGCAATGCTTATGACCTTGATAAAATGTACCTCTTGCGCAAGGATATAAATGGACTTGCCTATGACACCATCCTTGACATGCAGGTGGATAACCTCTTGGAAAGTTACCTTGATTACAGCACCAAATCGGGTATGGTTTATACATACGCCTTATTGGCACAAGATCAAGCTGGATTATATTCTAAATTATCCGGTGAAGTTACCATTAAACAATTTAACAAGGAAGAAAGGCCAAGCCCAACTAACCTGCAAGCTTTCGTGAGCAAGCCTAACGGGATGATTAAACTGGTTTGGGAATATCCATACCCTGCAGAAGGGTTCAGGATTTTACGTGCAGGCAATGATGGACAGCTTAAAACTTATGCTTTCGTGAATGGGCGAAAAAGAGAATATTATGATAAAACATTGACCCCAAATTCTAAATATAAGTATATGATCATGGCGGAAATGCCAAACAATTATACATCGGGGGTTAGCAATACCATTGAAGTAAATTATTGAAAATATAAAATATAACCGTGGCATTACGCAATAAACAAATAAACATGAAAAACTTGAAAAACATCTTGTTGTTGGCAACTTTTTTTACCTGCCTTAA
>CAZOSQ010000364.1:0-4056 GCA_964582245.1 uncultured Bacteroidales bacterium
ACGCCGGGTTCAAGGTGAATCCGATGCGCTTTAATACATGTGACGCGTCACTAGTTATAAAGTTTCAAAAGATGGTACTGTTTTGGATACCTTGACTGCCACAACCACAACTATTTCCGATCTTGGAACAGGTACCCACAATTTCTCCGTAATTACCATGGGGGACACTGCTTTATATACTAATTCTGATGCTGGCACAACTTCTATCACAATTACTAGCATAAATGCAGCTACCAATGATGACTTGGTGGTTTATCCAAATCCAGCATCTAATTCGCTTTATATCAAAAATGTGGAAGAAGTGAATTCTGTTTCGATATTTTCACTTGATGGAAAAGGATTAAATACTTCATATAATAACAATATTGTTAATATTAGCAACCTTGAAAAAGGAGTTTATATCCTGTCTGTTTCAACAAACAAGGGTACATCATTGACCAAGTTTATAAAAGAATAAATTTTTTTTAATTTTTTTAAAAAGGGGTATCTTTCCGGAAAGTGCCCCTTTTTTTTATCCCGTTTTTCAAATCCCCGGTTAACATAAAATCCAATGTTTTAGAATTTATAAAGGATTTTGCTAAAAATTCCTTTGGATTGTTTAGGAGTTTTTGTCCAAAAATAATTACGCTTCCTTGAAAAAAACACCCTCCTTTTTAAGATTTGCAGGGAAACAACCTATTGGTTATAAAAAATGGAGCCGCTTGGCATAAGATTATCATATTCCTGGATAAAAAAAATAATTTACCTATGTTAGTAAAAGAAGTCTAACAAAAAAAAAATATTTACAAGGAGCTTATTCGTTTTTTATCAATAAAGACCTGTTTCAAAATAGTAATGTCTCACATGTTATATATTGCGGGTAAAAATCACTTCTAATCATGAATAACGGCATATTTTTCCCGTTTCATTATCATGGATACTAGTTCAAGTTAATATAATCCTTAACTGCTTCGAGGATAACCACCCAAAACCAGTTAAGGATATCTAGGTCTATGAATTAGGAGTGAATTGAGTTTGTTATAACCGAACTTTTTTGCTTGGATATTGGTTTCTTGTTCTTGCCAAGTACCTGCAAGACAGTGTCAGAAGGCAAGGAAGGGGCAAAGCGATCTTTTCTTCCCGTCATCCCACCAGAGCAAAACATGGCATTCAAAACAGCTTCCTCGGTAGCCTCACTAACAGCTTCGTACAACGGGTTGACAAATTCATCCGTGACAAACGTCAAGTTCATCAATCTATTTCTTCCCTTGTTTACCCGCGAAACTTTATTGGCGGTACTAAATGCGTAAACAATCTCTCCACTCGTGGATGCAGCGTGCGATCCCACGCGTCCAAGCCCAAGAGCTGCACGCTTGGATAACCTGTTCAATTGTGCGGATAAAAGTGGTGCATCGGTAGCCACGATGACAATTACAGACCCATAATTGTTCTCGCGGCGTGTGTCATATGGGTAAAGAGGATCCAATTCTCGACCCACAATGCTTCCTTCAATCGTCAAATTCCGCATTTTTCCAAAGTTGGATTGCACCAACACGCCTATTGTATATCCACCTAAATCATCGGGAAGCTGCCTGGATGAAGAGCCTATTCCTCCCGCGAAATCAAAACTGATCATGCCTGTACCACCGCCAACGGATCCTTGTTCAACAAGCCCCCCGTGCGCCTTGTTAATTGCTTCAATGGCATTTTGCGCGGTATTGGCGGATATCCTTACATCATTGAGAAAACTGTCATTGGTTTCACCGATTACGGGTATAACAACATCGGCCTTGCGTCCCAGTTCCGGGTGCTTGTTTACCATGTATTGGATAATGCCACTATGAATATGTCCCAGGGACATGGTGTTGGTTAAAAGAATAGGTGTTTCTAGCCATCCCCATTCCATGGTTTGGATTAACCCGGACATTTCCCCGATACCGTTCAGGATAAATCCGCCGGACACGAGGTGATTGTTAAATAAATCATGGGTTTGAGGAACCACGGCAGTGACCCCTGTACGTATGGTCGACTTCCCACCTTCCGGTAATTCAACATGATCTTCTATACGGGTTATATGACCTACATGCACATTTTCTACATCTGTGATGGCATTATTTGGGCCGGGTTCGAATCGACCAATCGGTATGCCAATTTCTCGACAGGTTTGCTGGTCTTGTGCACGTTTATTTCTAGGTCTGGCTGCTGCAGCCAATGAAATATCGTATCTTTTGGCTGCCGAGCGGACAATTCGATCAATCATTTGCGTAAAAGATAGTCCTTTGGCCTTAGATGCTATGGCCAAACTACCATCAGGTAGGAGCCTGGGTAAAGGGTTTACTTCTAAAAAATAAGGTTGGCCTTCTTTATCAAGTCGAATATCCACCCGTCCTAGGTCAGGACAGGGTAAAGTTTGAAAAACATTATATGCAAGTGAGAATATATCTTGTCGTTCTTGGTGGGACAATTCGGGAGGACATATAGGTTCCACTTCTTTTTTGCTGCTTTTCTGCTCATAATCATATATGGCTCTTTCACCCGAGGCTTTTTCAAAACTGTATTCCACTATTTCCAATAGATACCCGGGGTAAGCTTCCAGCATGGGAACCGAAAATTCTCTTCCTTCTAAAAATTGTTCCGCGTTAAGCCCTGCCGGGTATTCTTTAATTAGCCGGTTAGCAACTTCGTATGCTTCCTTGGGATTTTCCACCACCGAATCTTGCGTGATCCCCTTACTAGAGCCTTCATAATTGGGCTTAATGAGAAGTGGGTAAGGTAACGAGTCCAATTCTTCCAGGTTGTCTTCTTTAATGAAAGCCCCCTTTGGAATGCGGATTCCTCGTACTTCATATAATTTTTCTAAGAGTCTTTTGTCAAGATTGGTCAACAAGAAAGCTGCATTTCCGCCAGTATAAGGTAGTTTAAGATGTTCGTATATGGCCGGGTAGTAAGCTTCCCGGGCAGCATCGCCAGTGCCCTCTGCCACGTTAAAAATTAAAGTAGGACGTGATTCAATTAATTTGTCCACGATTTCCCCGGGTGAGCCACTTACTTCTACGGGAGAGACATCATGGTTTAATTCTTTTAATGAGTTGGTAATTTGATTAATATCTTGTTGGGAAAGAAGTTCTGCTTGTGATTCATCCTTTGATTTTCGCAGATTATAAGCTAAGGTAATTCGCATAATAAATATTTTTTTTTTGGTTCGGGTTTGCAAATAGTTGCAATGGGGATATTATTTGTCTTGTCTTGACCACTAAATGATTTAAACCTCGTAAATAATAAATACTAATTCCTTGCCATTATTTAAATCAAGTACGTGAAGAAACAGTTAGTATTATTTCGCCCGGGAGTGCTTGAAAACAGGTGAAATACCGATGATCCCATGTCCTATTTCCCCTCCCAAACCATGAACCGCGGTCGGCAAGGAATGATTAATGCCCACATCATGTCCAATAAATTCCACACTCCTGTGGGAGAAATTCCTTGTTTTTCCTTACCATAACCCATAAATAACCTGGTAATAAACATGGGGGAACATTGGCATAAAATTCTCATATCTCTGGGTAAAAAAAATAATTTACCTATGTTAGTAAAAGAAGTCGAACAATTAAGAAAGACAGAATTATTTAGTATTGATGCCGCTATCCTGGACATGGATGGTGTAATTACTCAAACCGCTGGACTCCATGAAAAAGCCTGGAAAAGAATGTTTGACATTTTTTTGAAGAAACATAAAGAAGAAACTGGTGAATCATATGAGCCTTTAACAAATGGTGAATACAAGAAATACTTGGATGGAATGCCTAGGTATGAGGGGATAGAAAATTTTTTAGAATCAAGAAAAATTAAACTTTCTTTTGGTAAAAAATCTGACCCACCAGGGACTAGGAGTATTACTGGGTTAGGAAACCTGAAAAACGAGATATTTCATCAAATTATGGATGAGGAAGGCGTAATGGTTAACCTGGATACGGTTCAGAGAATTAAACAATGGAAACAAAAGGGAATCAAGATAAGCGTGATTTCTTCCAGTAAAAATTGTAAAACGATCTTGGAAAGGGCTGGTATACTTAACCT
>CAZOSQ010000365.1:0-4051 GCA_964582245.1 uncultured Bacteroidales bacterium
TTTCCAACTTTTTAATTTGGCTAAATATCTATATCAACGCCATAACATATAATGAATTTATAGATTGGTTCAAAAACAAGTATAATATATATTCATTAAAGAATAATTACAGGTAGTAAAATTAGCATAAATTTTATAAATTTAACATATCTCGATATTTCTAATCTTCATTATAAACCTGTTGAAAATATTCCTGTATATTTTTATTATTAGATATATTGATGCCACAGAATTTACAATTTTTCATCCAATTCCTGGTCCCGAAACTTTTACAAGACAAGGTAGCAATATAAGAAGCAGCTACCAGGGATGAAGAAAAGTCATAACCTAATGAAAAAAAATGAATAAATGCACCATGAAATACATCGCCAGCTCCTAAAGTATCAACAGGTTTTATCTTTGGGGGGTTAATTTCGAATGAACGATTTTCATGACAAGCCAGTATAGGCTCCCCTCCTCTTGTTATAGCAATTTTATTAATCCCGTTTTCTTTCAATAATTCGATCATTTCTTTGTGAGAACAGGTACCCGGTGCTAAAAAATTCTCCGAACAAATGGCGATATCCACGTAGGGTAGCAAGTTACTGGTGTATGGTTTCCAGCTTCCCCCATCTAAAACAACAGGAATATTTTTTTCCTTAGCTATTTGGCATAACTTTTCTGCAATTCCCGGATAAAATCCATCTATTAATAAAACACCTGCATTTTCGAGTATATATCCTGGTAAATCCATTTTTTCATGCTCATTTTTAGGATGATATGAGAAAATGGTTCGATCACCATTGTTTTCCGAGGTGATTATTGATGCAAACGGAGGAGTTATATCATTAGAATAATCAACATCGATAAAATGGACCCGATGATTTTCCAATTCCTCTTCAATCATGCAAGTAAAATTATTTTTTCCAATGGACGTGATTAAAGAAGTGTTACTTCCTAAAAAAGCAGAAGTTATTGCCGCATTAGTAGCCGGTCCACCAGCATATATACCATATTCTTTTGCTTTACTTTTAGAATTTACACCAGGAAAAGAAGGTAACAAGAATTGTAAATCAATGGTTAACAATCCGCAAAATACTGATCTCTTCATCCGTTAATAGTTTTTAGCATTTTTTTGGTTTCTATATTTTCCTAGGAACCTTACATTAATTTCTAGGTCACACTTCTCCTTCTTCTTTTAAAAGCAACTCACCATTTTGTTGTCTTTCCTTCCGTCCCTGATTTGGTGAAAATGATGAGTTATATTTTGAGATCAAGAAAAGATTTTATTTCTAGCAAAAATATAGCTATTCATGCTGATGAAAAAAAATGTTACATTAAGTTTTCAATAAATATAAAAAATTATTAACAAAATGAAGTACAATGAAAAGAAAATAAAGCTAACATTTCACATTCCAGTTTAACTAATACGAATTCAATTATTCAACGGGTTTAACATGCATTAACCGTTAGTTCAATGAAATTCTTGCTTGATCTTTAGAAATCAGATCATCCTAAAACATAAACACCAGGATAATTATATTTTAGAATCGTACCATCACCAAGACAGGTAAAAAGTACATCTTAATAATGATATAGTTCTTTTTAACCCGAACCATTATCATTGTTTTTGACACTAGTGACGCATCACATGTATTAAAGCGCATCGGTTTAGCCTTGAACATGGTGTAGTGGCTGAAACGATAGGACACTTTATCATTGCCTTTGACACTAGGTTGTTTTTTTCTTCTTCCAAATAAGTTCCATTTCTTCTAGAGAACGTCCTTTTGTTTCAGGAACAAACCACCAGATGAACAATGCCGCTAATATCCCCATGACAGCATAAATCCAGTAAGCAAATCCATGGTTGAACATGGAAAGTAAAGATTTACTCTCATCCAACATTGGGAAAGTCCAAGAAACGATAAGGTTAGCTATCCATTGGGCAGCTACGGCTATAGATAAAGCACCACGAATGGAATTGGGAAATATTTCGGAAAGCATCACCCAAGTGACGGGTCCCCATGATATGGCAAAAGCAGCTGTATATGTTAACATGGCAATTAAGGCTAACACACCATACCTTTGAAAATCGGGGAAATCTAAGTAAAATGAGATACCAAGGATGGTCATAGAAATAGCCATACCCAACGCACCTATTATCATCAAAGGTTTACGCCCCAACCGATCAACAGTAAAAATAGCTACGATGGTAAAAGACAGGTTAATAATACCTACTATGATCACTTGGAATAAAGAATCTTCTGTATTAAAGCCCATATTTCCAAAAATATCCGAGGCATAATAGAGAACCACGTTAATTCCTACAAACTGCTGAAATACAGAAAGCAAGACACCTATGAGAATAACAAGACCTCCATAAGATAACCAGGGGGCTGTTTTTTCTCTTAACGATAATTTAATTTCCTCGAAGACCACTTTAGATTTATCTCCAAGAATTTTTTCCAATAATGATGCGGCTTTATCCTCCTTATCTTTCAAAACCAAGTATCTTGGTGTTTCAGGGACAAAGAACAACATGATAAAAAATAGGATAGCTGGAATTGTTTCTGATGCAAACATCCATCTCCATCCTATAGTATTAATCCATTCTTCCGGTTGCCCCTTGGCAATAGAATAATTCACGAAATAAACCACGAGCATTCCAAAGATTATGGCAAATTGATTCCATGAAACCAACTTTCCCCTGATATTCGTGGGTGCAATCTCGGCAATATACATGGGTGATAACATGGATGCTATTCCAACGCCAATACCTCCCACAATTCTATAAAAAATAAAAGAAGAAATCACTTCAATGCCCATAAAATTCAATGTATCCGGAATTGCGGAACCTATGGCAGACAAGGTAAATAAAATAGCTGCCATCATTAACCCGTTCTTTCTCCCTATATTTTTGCTAATATAGCCGCCTAAAGAGCAAGCTATTACACATCCAAATAACGCGCTTGAATTTGTAAAGCCTTTAATGGCACTGGCAAAAGTATTTGATAATTCATGAGAATAACGTAAAAAATAGAAATACAAAATTCTACCGATAGAGACAAAAAGAAGAATGGTAATCAATCCACCTTTACTTTTTCCATACAATTTAAACATGAAGCTTCCAACCAACCCAAGAATCACGGCGAGGGTTATAACCACAAGAACTTTATATTCAAAAATAACCCGGGTGGCAAATTCGGGATCAAGTCGTATAGGCTCAATGAAAAAACCGTCAATAGCCCCTATTGCCCCGTTAATAACTGCCGTATCATATCCGAATAATAAACCACCCAAAGTAGCAATTAAGGTAATTGAAATAATAAAACTCTTCTTCATAAAATTATTTTTTCTTTTAGGATTGAGATTCCAAATCTGTCTCTATATTAAGATACCGGGGGAAATTCATATAATGAAAAACCCCGGGTATCTCTTATTTATTTACCCCGGAATACAAGAAATATTCCTATAATACCAGGGTTTTATAATTCCAAGTAATCGCCCAAATATAATAAATTATTTAATGATTATACATATTGATTTATAATTGCTTCAAATAATTCTTGTTTTCCACTTACCAATTTAGGTTCACCATTCTCAACAGCAAGGTTTCTTAAATCTTCCAATGATAGTTTTCCTTCCTCGAAAGCTTTACCTTTACCATTATCAAATGAAGCATACCGTTCTTGTCTTAATTTTTTATAATCAGAGGTGGTAAGAATTTTATCCGCCGAGATCAATGCTTTTGCAAAAGCATCCATTCCTGTTACATGCGCTATGAATAAGTCTTCCATGTCAGTTGAATTTCTTCTTGTTTTAGCATCGAAATTAACACCCCCATTTGTAAAACCACCAGCTTCTAAAATGACAAGCATGGATTCGGTAAGTTCAGGTACATTTACAGGAAATTGGTCAGTGTCCCATCCATTCTGATAATCTCCCCTATTGGCATCAATGGATCCAAGCATGCCATTATCGGCAGCTACTTGAAGCTCGTGCTGGAATGTATGCCCGGCTAAAGTGGCGTGGTTAACTTCTATATTCAATTTAAAGTCATTCTCCAATCCAT
>CAZOSQ010000366.1:0-4049 GCA_964582245.1 uncultured Bacteroidales bacterium
TACCAAGGTTCAAGTTCAGGTTTTTAGTTTAAAAGAGCCCGGTTTGCTGCAAGATCGGCAATGGGGAGAACCAAGTCATCCATTATATAGCCGAGAAGAATGGTACAAGCTTTACCCGGGACACGAGTATAAAAATGAAAATGATGTTACCCAATTGGAAAAAGTAGAAAAAGTTCTGGATGAGACTTTTTTAACAGGAGAAAATAAACAATTTAAAATGAAGTCCATTTCATCTTGGGAAATAGGGCGATACCTGGTGGAATTAACTGCTAAAGATGAATTTGACCAGTTAGTAACACACAAACAATATTTTACCTTGCTGGATACTTCACGGGATAGAATGGCTTATCCAACACCTTTCTTTTTTCATGGTATGAAAACAAAAGCCGAACCCGGGGAAAATGCATTGTTTTTAATAGGATCAACATTTAAAAACGTGCAATTAGTTTATGAAATAGAACACGATAAAAAAATAGTCCAACGGGAGTTCCTGGAACTGGAGAATGAACAAAAACTATTAAAAATACCTGTAAAAGAAGAGTACAGGGGGAACTTTGCTGTTCATTTCTTTTTTGCCAAGAATAATAGAATTTACCAGCATCACGAAATAGTGGAAGTGCCTTATACTAACAAGTACCTGGATATTCAATTTGGCACCTTTAGAAATAAATTATATCCCGGCCAGGAAGAAGAGTGGCATCTTACCATTAATAATAAGGATGGTGAAAAGATTGCTGCAGAAATGTTGGCTTCCATGTATGATGCTTCCTTGGATCAATTTGTAAGCCATAATTGGCCAATGAATTTTTACCGCAATTACTACCCGGTTTTGAATTGGAAAACTACTGTTTTTGGATCATCTAATGCCCAGGTCCTGGGCTTGGAAAATTTTCATCTACCTTCAATTAAAACAAGGAGTTATGACATGTTAAACTGGTTTGGAGCCCTATCAATTTTTAAAGATCGTTACTTTGGCTTGACAGGAGCGGTACAAAAAAGAAAATCTGCTAACTTTGCCGAGGCGGAAGTTTACGCGGAAGACAAGGAAATGATCATGGAAGAAGATGCGGTAACCCCCCCGGGAATAAATAGGCTAAATGAAGAGGGTTTTGATCAAGATAAAGAAACTGTCGATCCAAGTAAACCCATCCAGGTAAGATCCAATTTTAATGAAACAGCTTTTTTCTATCCCCACCTTGAAGTAAATAACGGGAAAGTAACCATTAAATTCAAGATACCCGAATCGCTTACCCGGTGGAGGTTCATGGCACTGGCCCATACCCGCCAACTAGAATATGGGTACCTGGAACAAGAACTTGTGACCCAAAAAGAATTAATGGTCATGCCCAACGGGCCCAGGTTTTTCCGGGAGGGAGATGAAATAACTTTCCCGGTCAAAATCAGCAATATCTCCAGCAAGGAATTAAAGGGGAACGTGTCACTTGAATTTTTCAACGGGCTTACCATGGAACCTGTCCAGGGAATCTTGCAGGAGAACCAGGAAAAATCATTTACCGTACCCGCCGGGCAAAACACGTTAGCGAGCTGGAAAATGAAAATCCCTGGTGGAATTGGCTTATTAACTTACCGGGTAAAAGCAAGATCCGGGACATTTTCCGATGGTGAAGAAAAACCAGTCCCCGTGCTTACCAACCGGATGTTGGTTACAGAAACATTGCCCCTCTTCGTGAAAGGAGGAGAAACCCGGGAATTTCATTTGAAAAAACTTGAAAATCCCGCGAAATCATCGACTTTAAAACATCACAAGGTGACCCTGGAATTCACTTCAAATCCCGCTTGGTATGCAGTCCAGGCACTGCCATACTTGATGGAATATCCCTACGAATGCACGGAACAAATATTTAGCAGGTTGTATGCAAACATGTTGGCTTCCCACGTGGCTAACTCGAGTCCCAAGATTAAAAAGGTTTTTGACTCCTGGGCAGGAAGCAAGGGTGGGGAATTGTTGTCTAACCTGGAAAAGAATGAAGAGTTAAAAAGTGTCTAGCTGCAAGCAACCCCGTGGGTGTTAGATAACAGGAACGAATAGGAGAGTAAAAAAAGAGTAGGATTGTTATTCGATTTAAACAGGATGGCCAACGGGAAAACCAGTACATTGAAAAAGATCATGGAAGCACAGACCGTCAATGGAGGGTGGCCTTGGTTCAAGGGGATGCCGGAGAATGCGTACATCACCCAGCATATCGCGGCCGGTTTCGGGCACTTATCAAGCTTGGGTGTCTTGAACCCGGAACAGGAACCCGAAATAAAAAGGATGTTGCAAAATGCCATTCGTTTCATGGATGAAAAAATGGCAGGTGAATACCATGTATTAAAAACTAAGTTGGATCCGCAACAATTACAAAAGGATCATCTCTCTTACCAGGATATTCATTACCTGTACACCAGGAGCTTTTTCCAAGATATACCCCTGGAAAAAAAGGACAGGGAAGCATTTGAATTTTACCGGGATCAAGCACGAAAATACTGGCTCAATAAAAATTTCTACATGCAAGGGATGATAGCCCTTTCATTGCATCGGGATGGTGACCCGGAGGTTCCGGCCGCCATAGTTAAATCCTTGAAAGAATTTGCCTTGCAAGATGAAGAATTGGGCATGTACTGGGAATCGGGGACAGGTTACTTCTGGTACCAGTCCGGTATTGAACAGCAAGCATTATTGATCGAGGTTTTCGAGGAAATCGCTAAAGATGAAGAAAGCGTGAATGAAATGAAAATATGGCTGTTAAAGCAAAAGCAAGTCCAGCATTGGGAAACCACCAAGGCCACCGTGAAAGCCATTTATGCCTTGTTATTAAAAGGAAATAACTGGCTCATGGAAGACCAACCCGTGAAGATAAAAATCGGGGATAAAACGATCGAACCGGGGAAAATGGATGATGTGAAGGTAGAAGCGGGTATGGGATATTTCAAGAAATCCTGGGGAAAGGGAGAGATTGATCCTTCCATGGGAACTGTCACCCTTACCAAGCCCGGGGAGGGGATTGCCTGGGGAGGGCTGTACTACCAGTATTTCGAGGATCTAGACAAAATTACCCCGGGTGAAACACCCCTGAAATTGACCAAGCAATTATTTTTGCAAGAGAATGGTTCACGAGGCCCCGTGTTAAAACCCATTGACCAACAGCAAGTGAAGGTAGGGGATAGAATCATCGTACGGATCGTTTTAAAAGTCGATAGGCTGATGGAGTATGTCCACATGAAAGATGGCCGCGGCTCGGGATTGGAGCCTGTCAATGTAATTTCAGGCCACAAGTACCAGGATGGACTGTATTATTATGAATCCACCCGGGATGCTTCCACCGATTTTTTCATGGACTACCTGCCCAAGGGGACTTACGTGTTCGAGTATCCATTGAATGTAACGCACCAGGGGGACTTTTCCAACGGGATTACCACCATTCAATGCATGTATGCACCGGAATTTTCATCCCATTCGGAAGGAATCCGCGTGCAAGTGAAATAAATATAAAAAAAATGATTATTTTTGTTCATCATTTTTGATGGTTCAAGCAAGCATCAACGATGGAGCGGATCCGTTTTTTCCGTGTTCCCTGTTTGTAGACCGGCTGTTAAACCACCAGGAACCGGGATGAAAAACTTGCTTGATTTGAATTATACAAGCGGGAGTAGCTCAGTGGTAGAGCATCAGCTTCACAAGCTGAGGGTCGTGGGTTCGATCCCCATTTCCCGCTCAACAACCAAGGAACCGGTGTAATGCCGGTTTTTTTCATTTAGGCCCGGGATGTTCGTTAAATCAGTCATTTATGTTGATAAATGAAGTGTGCTATAAATAGATATAAACGCAATGGTGGGTATTTGGAGCGTTACAAGCAAGCCGACCAAACAACGAACGACACGATAAAACATGAAATTTTTGCTGCATAAAGACAAAGAAGAAAATGGAAAAGCCTGCCCACAACCTAACGAAGTGAGTTCACGAATACCATTGAAAATAAATTCATTTATGAGTAAAAGCAAGAGTGTGGCTGCCCTTCCCTGCAACCGTCCCTTCGCAGCCACACACA
>CAZOSQ010000367.1:0-4042 GCA_964582245.1 uncultured Bacteroidales bacterium
CGAATACACGAATTATAATATTCGTGCATTCGTGGCTATCTCTTATAATTAACACGAATTGGTTTCCCGCTAAGCGGGAAGAGATTTCAAAAACCATCAAGTGTTTACTGATGCTTGTACCGTAATTGTTAGGGTCTAACGTCCTCAAGCAGCCTTGGTTTTTATACGCTTCACCTCTTAGATTTTCTTTCGACCCCCGCCAAGGGCTACAAGCCAACGGCAGAACGGAATTTCCCGGGGTCGAAAACCTACCCACCACTTTTATATTTTCTTCAAAGCCAAAAATAATTTAGCGGTTTTAATTTTATTTAAAATTTACCCGGTCAGTAATGAAAACAAGTAAAAAAGGGGCGTTCTTACTAGGTGCCCCTTTTTTTCATCCGTACAAAATTTATTTTTAATGGTCGGATGGAACATCCATGTTACGAAATTATATTCATTCGTGTTTGTGTATGAAATACATGGATGTTTCATCATATAATAATTTGTATTAAATTGGTATGATGGAACATACATGTTTAGGAATTATTATACCCCTGTGTTTGCGTTTTGTTAAACATGTATGTTTCATAGTTCTATTACCTTTTCAATCCAGTAAATTTCCAAATTTAACCCCGAGATATAAAGTTCTAGGTGCAACAGGACCGTACATGTAAGCAGGATCCCTATCAGGTCCCGAATCAAAATCCTTTTGATAAGAATTAAATATATTTTTCAAACCACCAAAACACTGAATGGTAACTCCTTTTAATTCAATGTTATATTTTAATTTCACCCCTGAATCAAAGAAATTCCCTGATTTTCTAAGTTCACCATTATCGGGATCTGTCCCCGGCCCGAAATAAGGAACTAACATATTTCCAGTATAATTACCGGTTGTTGACAGGCAGAAATTTTTATAAAAATCCCAGTCAACGGCAAAGAAACCATAATGATTTGGTGTACGGGGAAATCTCTTTTCATCAAATTCCTGTGCCACATCATAAACACTAGATTGAAAAGTAAAACCAGAATTAAAGGTAAAATATTCAAGAGGTTTTAGTTTTAATTCGATATTTATTCCTTTAACAGTGGCTCCATCGTCTGCATTTTTTCTTAAATACTTCACGACGCCATTTTCATCGGGCACTCCTATTTCATTCACGAAAGGATCCAGTAAACGTGTATAAAAACTTTCAACCAATAGGCCCGTGTAAATGGTTCCTATCAAACCATTAAAATCCAATGATGTCATAAAACTATGACTTGTTTCTTTTTTAAGCCCCGGATCATTCACATTAATTACCTTCCTTATACGTGAGGTTTCAATGTGCAAATCTTCATCGAAAATTTGTGGAGCCCTATAACCTTGGGAATAGCTAGCCCTAGCTTTCAGGTTTTTATGTATTTCATACAGGACACTAACCCTGGGGCTAAATACATTACCAGATTTTAAAGCGTTATCTTCCTTAGTATAATCTTTTATTTCATAATAATCATATCTCCCCCCTAAAGTCATTTTAAATTTTTTGTATTTCAATTCATATTGTGCAAAAATACCTGTTGATATAGAAGATTGTTCAGCCACTAACGTGTTACCTGTACGAGGAACAGATAAAATAGTATCATTGACTATTTGAGCATTTTCATAGTCAGGGAATCCTAACTTTTCATCCTTGAGTAAGCTACTGGTATTTTCAACTCCTGCTACCAGGGATGAATTCCCTAAATTAGCTTTATAATGTGCTCCCATGTTATACGTATTATCCTTTGAATTACCATAATCTGCCAAAGAATAATTTGCACCATAATAAGAATCCCTATCAAGAAACTGACTGGAAACATATATTGAAAGCAAATCATTTTTCCCGGTATACTGCTCAAAAGTTAAAGCTGCAGATTTAAGATCGTGCCCCACTGCCTCGGCAACTTCCCTTTCATGAAGGGGTCGATCTTGCATATTTCCACCTTCCCTTTCTTCTTTAATGTTAAAAAAATCAAATGTCATTTTGTTACGATGTCCGAAACGGTAAAAGAAACGTGTTCCAACAGTCAAATTATTCATCGGTGATATTTCCGACAAACCATCATTATTGGCATCGTACATTCCCCTATTCCTCGTGAAACCATAAATGGCTATTCCGGATTTATGATCATCAGCAACAAATGAGGTATTGAAATTTACCGAGTAATCAATTGCATTACCTTGCGTACCCAATCCTGTGACAGAATTGTTTATACCCATTTGGTATGTATTGATGACAGGGTCTTTTAAAATTAGGTTAATAGTGCCTGCTATGGCATTGCTCCCGAATAAAGCTGAACCTCCACCGCGGACGATTTCAATTTTCTCGATCATATTAACAGGGATCAATTCCAGCCCGTAAACACCGGCCAATCCGCTAAATATAGGCCGGCTATTTATTAAAATTTGGGAATAAGGGCCTTCCATGCCATTCATCCTTACCTGCGTGAAACCACAATTCTGGCAATTGTTTTCCAAGCGCAAACCCGGGGAAAAATTCAATCCTTCACCCACTGTAACCGACTGGGAAGAGTTTAAAAGATCCGATGATATGGTATTCACTATAACAGGTGCTTCTGTGCGCTTTTGTTTACCGCGGTCAGCAGAAACAACCACTTCTTCTAAATCCAAAACATCTTCTTTTAATTCAAATTTAACTTTTTGGGTTTGGTTAGCTTCTGTTATGATAACCTTTTCTTCCGGTTTATAGCCTATCCCACTTACCAAGAGGGTAATTTCTCCAACAGGCAAATCTTTTAATTGATACCTACCTTCTCGATCTGTAACCGTTCCTATAGTAGTTCCTTTAACCAAAATGGTTGCAAAAGGAACATGCTGATCTCCAGCCATCACCAAACCTTCTACCCGTGCATATTTCTTGAGCTTTTGGGCAAAAACATCGAATGAAAAGAAAAAAAATAGTATTGTCAGAATGTAAAATATCCTGTTCATGATTTTAAAAATTTTAATGATTTATAAAACATCCATGTATTGCATACACAACTTAGTGTAACTTCTCCCTCGTAGTTTTACGAAGAAGGGGCAATATCATGAACGAAGTAAATTAAAATGAATGAGAGCTTTAGCGAGCATCGTTGGTAATATAATTTTACAACCTGGAGTTCCTTCAGAATGCAATGAAAGTGAACTTTTAAAAACAAATTACATACGGATGAAACCATGGAAATGATAATTCTCACCTTATTTGTTAAAAATGGGACATTTTTATCCTAGTGACGCGTCACATGTATTAAAGCGCATCGGGTTCACCTTCGACCCGGCGTAGTGGCTGAAACGCCAAGACGCTTTATCATTGACAAGACACTAGCTTTGAACAGGTGGAATTAATCCATGAAATTTGTTTACTCGCCATGAAACACCTTATAATAATGGTGCTGGAAAAAGAAACTTTAATGCTGGAGGTGACCTGCCTTTTAAATTTCCATAGAAGATAAATTTAAATCCAAGTTCAAAAATATTCTTCCATCCTATTTTTTTTGAAATAGATCTAAGGACAAAAATCAATAGAACTTGAAGAAAAAGTAACTCTATATTTTGTAAGATCAAAAGCTCACACTGGCGATGGCTATGTGATTTGAAAGGTGTATTTTCTCCAGATTTATCATAAGGATGTGCATGGGAAATAATAGTGCCATCAGGGAGAAGGTGTGAATGAATATAGAAAGATTTATTCACAACCTGGTTGGTAAAAATTATTATTAAAAAAGAAGATAATACCAGGAAAAGTGTCTTATTTGTTTTTTCGAGCCGCATCCTTAAAAATTAGAATTATAAATACATCGCAAATATAGGTTCCATTTTAACGGCTGTCAATCCCTACTTGTAGGTATTTTAACAAACAGGCTGATAATCGTAATAGTTTGATATACAGCTGCAAGAACAAGCAACATGGTTCCAATTTGCCAGGTAAAGCATTGGCATTCCTACTAATCAATCAACTGCTTTATTAAAAAGCCTAGTTATCAAGTTTCACAAGGTTGTTTATGAAAACCTGATTCATTAATATATTTCAAATTT
>CAZOSQ010000368.1:0-4040 GCA_964582245.1 uncultured Bacteroidales bacterium
TGTCTTGATCATTCTTCAACTGGAAATCCCCTGTTACCCAAGTTGATTTTTCTTTAAAGCTAGCACTGGGGGATGAAGGCCAATATTGTTTTTTAGGTGCATTTTCCTTAAGAACCCTGGGCAAAAGATCGTAAAAAAGTTTTTCATAATCTTTGTTAGCCCTTGTTATATTCTCTCCTAGTTCCTCTTTCCATCCGCGAGTGTGAATAGATTCAAGTATCTCATTATTACCACACCAAATAGCTAAACAGGGATGATTTCTTAATCTTTTTATATTAATTATAGCTTCTTCTCGCACCGTTTCTAAAAAATCATCGGTGGCTGGATACATCCTATTTGAAAACATGAAATCTTGCCAAACCATAATTCCTTTTTGGTCGCATAATTGATAGAAATCATCATGCAGGTATACACCACCGCCTCTTACGCGAATCATGTTGAAATTTGCAGCAACAGCATCTTCTAATATCTTTTCATATTTCTCCTTGGTTATCTTGGGTAGAAAAACATCGGGTGGCACGATATGAGCACCCTTGGCAAAAATTTCAACGCCATTTACCTCAAAATAAAAGCTACTTCCTATTTTGTCAGGCTCCCTTATCAATTCAATTGATCGAAGGCCAACATATTCTGTAATATTATCGATAACTATCCCTCCTACTTCCAAATAGCAATCCAGCTGGTACAGGTTAGGATTTCCACTCCCGTTAGGCCACCATAATTTAGGGTCTTCAAATTCCAAAATAACTTCATACAAGTTGATTCCCTCCTTTAAAGATATTTTTTTGGTTTCCCACTTGTTTCCATCCCTGTCAACAATTATATTCGCATCATATTTTCTAATAGACTGAATTTCAAACACTCCCTTTATGATTGCACGATCTTCTCGAATATCTTCCTGTATGATTTGAAGATTCTCAATTTGGGCTATATCCCAGCAAGATATATGTATCTCTTTCCAAATCCCACAGGATATCAGCCTAGGAGCTACATCTGATCCAAATGGAAAAGCACCTCGACGAATAAATGGGCTTACCCTCAAATTTTCTTCTTCCTCTTCAGCAGGTAAGCTAAAACCATATTTCTCCAATAATTTAATCCCTCTTTTGAAGGATGATTCAAAGATAACTCGCAACTCATTTTCCCCTTCTTGGAGCCGACCTTTACAAGAAGATTCCCACAAACGAAACATATTATCTGCCCGGATTAACTGGATTCCATTTAAGTACACCGTGGCAAAAGTATCAAGCCCTTCACAAACGAGTTCAATTATATTCTTTTCAAGAATACGTGCAGGTACATGAAAGATGGTTTTATACTCCCAATTTTCCTCTTCTACCCATTTTACAGTTTTAGCATCTAATTCATAAAATGGATCTTTAATATGTCCATTCCTATGCAGATCAAGGTGAACATTACCAGGTATTATTGCTGGTTCCCAATCTGTCTCCCCCGATCTACGAAACATCCAATTTCCCTCTACGGGAAAAATCTCTTTTGCCGCCATCTACTCTATTCTTTCTTTTCAGGTATTTATATATATCGAAATTCAAAATCAACAAATCATTTATTATTAACCAGTAAACAAAAGATATGATTCTGAATTTTTAAATATTCTAATGTTTTTAACCTTTATATAATCAATAAACCATTCAACCAGGAAAAAAAATCTCTCTACCTGTAAATGAATTAAGGACTTACCTTTTAAGGATAAAAAAGTTAATAATTGACACGAAGTTCGAGAGATTTTTAAACAAGAAAATTCCACATGCATGCCATTGTACAATTTGCTTGCATTATTGTAAAATATGGCCACGGGACGATGGTAATTGTCAAAAAAGATAAAGTAATATATAAAAAGAGAATGATTCTCCTTTTTCATGTTATTGTTAGTTAGCAGAATTAGTAATTCAAAAAGAATTCTTTAAAAATATGCAAAGTTTAAAAACTAACCTAGTTTTTTATAAAAAGAATTCATTTTAATTGAAGGTTTCAATTTACCATTTTTCATAGGCAAAACTCATAATTAATTTAAATCCAATTATTAATTTTTCAATTGTTCCTTTTTTCATCCCTTATCCAAATGAAGAAATAGGATAAAATATGGTTAAATTATAATAAAAAAAGAGACTATTTATTTAGCTAGCCTCCTTTTTAATAAAAGATTCCAATATCTTATAAGATTAATCTTATAAATTTTTAAATTTTTATACCAGGTTTCCTAATGATTGGTTAACAGATCCTTGGTAACATTTCACCGGTAAGCATATCTATTATGCGGCTACCTCCTACTTCAGTCTGCATAACAACTTTTCCAGGGTGTTCAGATGTTACTTCACCAATAATTCCGGCTTTCTTGCCGTACCTTTCCTGCCGAAGGAGATCAATTGCTCTTTTTGCTTGATTTTCTGGGACAATAATCAAAATCTTACCCTCATTTGCGAGATAAAGAGGGTCAAAACCAAAAACTTCGCATGTTCCTTTGACTTCTTCTTTAAGGGGTATATTTTGTTCAGAAATGTCAATACCGAAATTTCTGCCGTTCACTATCTCGTTCAATACGGTGGCCACCCCACCTCTTGTTGCATCTCTCATGAAATTAAACCTAATCCCGGAATCCTGTAAATTTTTTATCATTTTATTTAAAGGTGCGCAATCTGACAAAACAGGTGTTTCAAAATTTAGAGATTCTCGTGCTGACAAAATGGCTATCCCATGATCTCCTAAGGTACCGTTTACTATTATTTTATCACCGGGTTTGATATTTTTACCAATACTAAGGAACCTGTTTTTCTTCAAGCGAGTCCCTATTCCGGCAGTGTTTATAAAAATCTTATCACATTTTCCTTTATTCACTACCTTGGTGTCGCCGGTAACTATTTTAATATTGGCTTCTCTTGCTGCAATGGCCATGGATTCTACTATAGCTTCTAATTTTTCAATTTCAAAACCTTCTTCAAGTATAAAACCTACACTCAAGTATTCAGGAATAGCCCCTGTAACAGTCAAATCATTTACTGTTCCACAAATTGCCAATTTACCTATGTCCCCTCCCGGGAAGAAAATAGGATCAACAACATAAGAATCTGTTGTAAAAGCAATGTTCTCACTAATTTGTGGAATTAAAGCAGCATCTGTTTGTAATTCCAATATCTCATTGGAAAAACGTTTAATAAAAATTTCTTTCACTAAATCGTGTGACAATCTCCCCCCGCTTCCATGGCTTAATAGAATTCTTTCCTCTGTTATTACCGTTTTCTGCATTTTTTTCCTCTTTTAAAATTGGCTTATAATTGAATGCAAAACGCATATTTATATTAAAAATTATTCCCGGGAAAATTGTTATTAATTAATTATTAAAAATCTATTACTGACCGAGGAATATTAAAAAAATCAAGCAGTTGAGTATTTATAGTAAGCAGCACAGGCACCCTCAGAAGAGACCATGCATGCTCCAATGGGATTTACTGGAGAACATGCTTTCCCGTATAACTTACATTCCTTGGGCAACTTTTTACCTTTTAACACCTCTCCACATATACATCCCCTTGGCTCATTGACTTCTCCTAATTCAAGCGGAAACTGAACTTCTGCATCAAATTCTTGATACTTTTCACGGATTCCCAAACCACTGTTTTTCAAAATCCCTAAACCTCTCCACCAATCATCCCGGGGTTCAAAAACCTCGTTCATCATGGAAAGAGCCAATGAATTCCCCCCGGGTTTAACAACCCTGGTATATTGAATTTCAACTTTTGGATCTTTTTTCTCCATTTGTCTTACTAACATGTAAATTGACTGTAGTAAATCTAAGGGTTCAAAACCCGAAATAACACATCCTAAACCGTATTTCCTGGGTATATCCATGTAAATCCCTGATCCAGTAACCGTACTTACATGTCCAGGGCATATATATCCATCCAATTGTACACCATCGTCAATAAGAGCAGCCATTGCTGGAGGCATAATTTTATGCGAACTAAGGAGGTAAAAGTTTGCAAATTTATTCTTGCTTGATTCAAGAATACCATCAGCACTTT
>CAZOSQ010000369.1:0-3984 GCA_964582245.1 uncultured Bacteroidales bacterium
CAAGTAAACCTTACTCTATGAATTACAAAAGATTATGAATATTTCTTAACTAAACATAATATTCGTGCATTCGCTGTTATCTCTTATGATAAACACGAATTGGTTTCCCGCTTAGCGGGAAGGTATTCCCCGGAAAATTTTCCTAAAAATCTATTGCATTCCGCTAAAACCAAGGAACTCGTCATTTTAGGCCCTCATGGTTCCATTGCCGCCAGGTTAAAGCCTATAACAATATAATATATTTATCACATCATAGAACCACGGCCATAAATCGTTTATGATTTATGGTATTCGTGGCTATCTTTCGTGATTAACACGAATTGGTTTCCCGCTTAGCGGGAAGATATTCCGAAAACCATCAAGTGTTTACTAATGTTTATCTTAATTGTACCGTAATTCAAACAGGAACGTTCTTAGCTTGACGGCTATGCTCGTGGTTCGGGCCTAACGTCCTCGAACAGTTTTGGTTTTTTAACGCTTCACTTCATGGATTTTCTTTTGGCCTCCGCCTAGGACTACAATCCGGCGGTGGAACGGAATTTTCCGGGGGCGAAAACCTAACCCCCACCTTTAATGTTATTCTTCAAACCAAAAATCATATAGCTTCTATAATTTTATTAAGAGTTTACTCGGTTAGTATTGATCTGAAATATAATTTGTTTTCCCCGGGTTTTACTGGTTCATTAGAATTTACCGCCATATGTTAAAGATGATTACCAAGGAACTACCTAATAATATAGAGGTTGCATGTTATCAAAGTTGATAAATATCAATCCAGGGAAAGAGTTTGGGAGAAGTTTATATTCTTGTTTTGGATATCAACGACTGCATAAAAGTTATTTCATCCCCTAACCCGGGGTAGTGTTTAGTTTTGAATATACTGCATATCATCCTGCCTTTTTATACCAAACGTTCATGTTTTCCATGTTCCCGGATATATTGGTATTGTTTTTTAATAGCCCGGCATACTGGTAGCCCAACTTAGAAAAGGTAATATTCATTCCATGTGATATTGCCCTGGCTATGGTATATAATGTTTTCATACCATAATTTTTCATTTCATTTTCCATTTCATTTAATAGTAACAAGGCCAACCCTTGTCCAAGATAACCTGGATCGGTAGCAAAATCGGTCATTTCAACGCTCAAGCTGCCTTCATCCAACTCGGAAGATGAGGCCGCAATCAGTTTATCTTTATCGAACACACCGAAATAGCGGATATGATCATTCATTGTTTTCAAAAGATAACTTGGTTCAAAAATAGGGAAAGGATATGTTTCAAAAACGAGCTTGTACAAAGCCGATAATTTATCAACTTCTTCTTCTTTGATGGGGCGAACATTAAAATGACCGGGACATGGGGGTATTTCTTTGATCGATTTTTTTGATTTTGCAATTTTCAATACCGATTGAATTATTTCCCATGTTTCACCAGTTATTTCAGCTCTCCCGGGGGATAAAAATTTACCCATGAAAACCCCGTCTTTTTCCCCGTTATAAAACCCGGGAATTTTTGCTTCCTGTTGATATTCCCGTTCCAGGAAGAGTGGAGCCTTTTCAATAGGAATTTTGGCAACTATTTTTGTATAATCCTCTTTTCCGGCGAGGTTTTCAAGATAGTTTAGAATTTCACCGGGTTCGGTCGAACCTTTTTTCATCAGGTAGACCCGATTATTATGTTTACCATGATGAACCAGTGATTGTTTGTATGTTTCTATTTTGTCGAACATATTTTTTCTTTTTAAATAAAAAATGATGTACCAGGTGATAAAATAAAATGGAAATTAATATTCCGAAAAACCCCGGTGCTATTCCCCAGGGTGTTAAACCCGTAAAGATTAAGACGAGGGTGAAACTACCTCCACCTAGAATCGCCGCCAAAGCAGCATTAGAATTATTATCCTGTACGAATAGGGTCCGGATCGTGGGATAAAATAATCCCGCGATCATGAATGAATATGCATGAAGTATAATCTCCAGTACGGTTACGAATGAAGTTGCAATAATTATCGCGGTTATACCTATGAATAGTGTAGCTAATTGTGATAACTTTAAAATGAACTTATCAGGTTTGCTTTTAAAAAAAGTTTTTTCTAAAATATCATTCACGATATTTCCCGAAGAAGCCATCAAGCAGCTATCTGCCGTGGACATAATCGCGGAGAAATACGAGGCTATCACGATTCCCGTAATTCCAATAGGAAGAACCTGTTCCAGCAACATGGGCAACCCCATTTCGGCGTCTACGTTGGCAAAATGAATTTTTGAAATCATACCCAGTATGACTCCCATGAAAGCCATGACCGGGTATTCTAAAATTCCTGCTACCAGGAAAGCTTTTTTTGCTTCTTTCTCCGATTTAACCGCGTAAATACGCTGGTAAAGGGTCATGGCAATAAACCATATGGGTATGATGGTAACAGCCCAATTCAGGAGTTGGATAAATGATACATTTGATAGGGTAAAATATTCCGGGGGCAAAGAATTTCTTATCTGTGCCCAACCACCACTTTTTATTATTGAAAAAGGAATGGCAAGAAAAATAAGTCCACTGAGTAAAATGATCCATTGTATGGTATCGGTGTAAATAACCGCCTTAATACCTCCCAATACAGTGTAAATGATCACTATTGTCCCAATGATAATTGTTGAAAACAACATGGGATTTTGCACAAATGAGATATCGTGAAAAAGAGTGGCTGATGCTAATTTTGCCCCGGCCAATACTTGTCCACCCGTGAAACCCATATACCCGATCCCGGAAATAATAGCAGCAGCAAAAGCTACTTTTTTATTGTACTTGCTCCTAAGAAAGTCAGGAAAGGTAAATGAATTATTTTTGGTACCGAGTTTTTTCACCTTGGGCACCAATAGCACCGCGGATAGCCAAGCACCCACCAATCCCGTGAAAAGAAGCCAGCTACCTGAAAAACCCATTAGGTAACCCAATCCTCCTAACCCGATGGAAAAGCCCCCTCCCACGTCGGTAGCCACGATAGACATCCCCACGTGCCCGGATCCAAGATTTCTTCCACCCACAAAATAATCTTCCTTACTCTTATTTTTCCGGTAGAAATAGAATCCTATGAAAAGAACAAGAAAAAAATAAATAATAAAAATAGCGTAATCGATTACTGCCATCCAACTATCTCCTGGTATGTCTCTCGTTCCCTTTTGGAATAAGAGCTATATCAGAATCAACATCATTCAATAATCTTTCTATCCCTATTCCAGTGTAATCCTCGTCATTGTCGAGTTTCATTACTTTGTCGCACTCATCACAATTACGGTCACAAAAAGTTGGTTCATAGGAATCAGGTTCCTTGTAGGTGGTAATCACGCCTTCGTAATTTCTCAATACCACCTTATTGGTAGACCAAGAAATAAGATAATTGGGCATAACAGGGATTTTCCCCCCTCCGCCGGGCGCATCAATCACGTAGGAAGGAACTGCAAATCCGGAAGTATGTCCAATCATGCTTTCGATGATCTCGATTCCTTTTCCAATGGGAGTTCTAAAATGCGTCAATCCTTCTGAAAGATCGCACTGGTACAAGTAATAAGGTTTAACCCTGTTTTTTACCATGTGATGGCACAACCTCTTTATAATTTTCGGGCAATCATTGACCCCGGCTAATAGTACTGTCTGGTTTCCCAGCGGTATACCGGCATCTGCCAAAGATTTCAAGGCAGCACGTGAAACAGAAGTAACTTCAGCAGGATGATTGAAATGCGTGTTCACGAATAAAGGATGATACTTTTTCAAAATTTCAATCAAGTTGGTTGTTATCCTGTAGGGAAGCACCACGGGCATGCGGGTTCCTATGCGAATCACCTCAACGTGCGGGATGGAATGAATTTCGTTCAATATCCAATCAATATAATTATCCGATAGCATGAATGGATCACCACCGGAAAGCAACACGTCGCGAACTTCCTTGTGTTCACGAAGATATTCAATGGCCTTGAATAATTCTTCTTTCT
>CAZOSQ010000370.1:0-3948 GCA_964582245.1 uncultured Bacteroidales bacterium
TAACAGCAAGGCAAAATCGGGGCAGTAAGGTATCTGCAAAGTTTATTCATGAAATAATTATTTTTAAAGGTGCTCACGAGTTCTCTTCGTTCGGTTGTTTACTATTTTAAAAAGTGGTAGTTGGTTGAAATTGTGCCACTTGTTTTAATCACGGCTTTTTGTTGTCCCGGTTTAAAATCAGTCAATGACTGTTTCACCGCGCTTTCACCGAAGCTTCAGCGGGGCAAAGCCTGGAGGAAAAAAGTAAATGGACACCCGGTTTTACTTTCTTGGAGCAATAGCGAAAGAGAACATGAGGGCAAAATAAATAATCCGATTTTAATTGGATACCAAATGATTTACAATATTATAGTCACTCTTCTCTAAATTTTCCCCGGGAAACAGTATTAAAATTAAAAAAGTTTGTTTTTTTTTATAATAAAAGTCATCTTTGTTGCAAAAATCTCCTTTTACCAACATGTAGGGTTCGAAAGCACGTGGGGATTAAACTTCGTGTAATAAATGTTGTTGTATATAACAACATGTTTTTTTTAAAAAATACACCATTTCCATGGTTAGAAGCGGGTTAATCCATTGCATGTGAATGGTCACTTGTTTTAAAACAAAATATTATAAAAATGATACATAAAGGTTCTGGTAAAAAAGCCATAATTGGGCAAAATATCGAGTTGACTTATGATCAGCTTTATGAAAACATATTTGCATATTCCTCTTTATTAGAAACACGAGAACCAGGTTCTAAAATTTGTATTTTTTCAGAAAATAGACCTGAGTGGATCTATGCTTTATATGCTACCTGGCAACAATCGTGTATCCCTGTTCCCATGGATTATTTATCCGCGGAAGATGACTTGCGGTTCATGGTGCAACATGCTAAACCTAGTGTAATTTTTTGTTCTGCCTCTAGGAAACAAACCGTGATAAATGTTTTAAAAGATATAAATATTGAGGTGGAAATAATTGTATTTGATGAAATAAGGAATATTTTCCCACCCAAAAAGGAAACTTTGCGTGAAGTTGGATCGGAAGAAACGGCCCTAATACTTTACACTTCCGGGACAACAGGTAATCCGAAAGGGGTGATGTTATCATTCAAAAATCTAATATTTAATATTAAATCAGTTTCCGAGAAGGTGAAAGTTTATAAACCTACGGATAGGGTTTTAATGCTGCTCCCGGTTCATCATATTTTCCCATTGATCGGCACGGTGATTTTGCCTTTGTACGTGGGGTGTACGATTATCTTGGCTCCTTCCATGGTTGCGGAGGAACTGGTAGAGACCATGAAGAGGTTTAAACCAACCATCCTGATTGGTGTGCCGAGGTTTTATGAGACTATTCATCGAAACGCCATGAAAAAAATCAAATCAAGTTTGGTAATCAAGTCCCTTTTTTCCATGGCAAAAAAATTAGGGAACAAACCGTTATCAAAATTTATTTTCAAAAAAATTCAAGATCGGTTTGGGGGGAAAATAAGATACTTGGTATCAGGTGGGGCAAAATTAGAACCCTACATTTTCGAAGATTTTAAAACCTGGGGGTTTGAAATGCTAGAGGGGTATGGGTTGACAGAAACCGCACCACTTATCACCTTCAATCGACCCGGTAAAGCTAGGGGAGGGACCCCTGGTCAACCCGTTCCGGGTATAGAAATTAAAATTATGGATGGTGAAATCACGGTAAAAGGTGATAACGTGATGCAAGGTTACTTAAATGAACCTGGCGAAACCAATGAATCCATAAAAGACGGTCGTTTTTATACGGGGGACCTGGGGCATTTCGATAAAGATGGATACCTGCACATTACCGGTCGTAAAAAAGAAATTATCGTGTTGCCCAATGGAAAAAATATCAATCCCTTGGAATTGGAAAACAAGTTGTACAAGATGGATCCAGCCGTGAAAGAAGTGGGGGTTTTCATGCATCAAAATATTTTGCAAACCTTGATTTACCCCGATTTTGATTCTTTACAAGAAAAAGGGATGGATCAGGTTCAACATCATTTCAAGTGGAAACTGATTGATCGTTTCAATCAATCTGTTAGCTCCCATAAAAAAATCATGAAGTTTCATATCAGTCGCACAGAATTGCCAAAGACTAGGCTAGGAAAGGTGAAAAGATATGAATTGCCTGCTATGTTAGAAGAAAAGAACGAGAAAAAACCCGGGATACAAGAACCCGGTTGGGAAGAGTACAAGCTTATCAAGGATTTTTTACAGCAAGAAACAGATCAGCCGGTTCATCCCGATGATCACTTGGAAATGGATTTAGCCTTGGATTCTCTCTCGAAAGTTAGTTTATCTTCTTTCATATCTTCTACTTTTGGTGTTGAAATAAAGGAAGAAGAAATTGCAAAGTATCAGTCTGTTTTGGAATTATCTAAATATACCCGGGAACATAAAACCCGGATGAAAGTGGAGAAATTTGATTGGGGTACTTTGTTAAAAGACATCAAGGAAGTGGCATTGCCTAAAACTTGGTTCACCATCCGGTTTTTCACGAGTCTTTCCCGTTGGTTTTTTCTTATATTTTATCGGGTAGAAACTCATGGCAAACAGAATATTCCTAGTGGTTCCTTTATTTTAGCCCCTAATCATCAGAGTTTCCTGGATGGTTTTCTTGTTATAAGTCAAATGCCCCGTACATACAGGAACAAAGTTTATGCTTACGCAACAGTAAAATATTTCAAGAATAAGAGATGGCGTTATATTGCCAATAGAAATAATATCATTGTGATGGATATCGATAAAAATTTAAAATCATCCATGCAAAAACTTTCGGAGGTACTTAAGGAAAACAAAAATCTTTTGATCTTCCCCGAAGGAGCTCGCAGCATTTCTGGTAAGCTTGGGAATTTTAAGCAAACTTTTGCCATATTGTCAAGTGAACTTGAGGTTCCAGTTGTGCCGGTTGCAGTTAAGGGTGCTTACGAGGCATATCCTCCCGGTAAAATTTTCCCTAAATTGTTCAAAAAATTAGAAGTGCATTTCAAGCCGCCGGTTTACCCGGGCAGTAAATCTTACGAATCTTTAAAAGATTCGGTTTACCGTGAAATCGAAGAAGTAGTGGGATAGAGCAATGATCAGAATAATTTAACACCCTTGATAATATTCAATAAGGATGCATAGCACTCAATGTTGCCGAAGGCGAGGTTAATGTTACATGAAAGGTTCTGATCCGCATAAAGCATTGTAACGGCGGATAATGATGTAGCCCGCTGTTTGTCACTGGTCATATGGACTACTTATGGGAAAATGCTCAAAAATTTTCATTTTATCTTTTCATTTGCCAATCCACACGTTTTTGTTTGGCTAACCTGTTATTTAGAATTTTTGTATAATCCCTGGCTATCTTGATGTTATAATCCTCATAACTTTTTTGCGCCCATTCCAAGGCTTTTTCAAGATTACCGTTCATTTCTTCGATGATTGCCATATTCAAGCAAGCCCTGCCGGCTAATTTATCTTTTGAATTTTTTGTCTCTTTCAGCCATATTTCCGCTGCTCCATCCCAATTTCCCGTTCTTGCTTTGCGTTTACCCTTTTTAAAATTTTTATTTCCCTTCACATAATAGTCTCTTGTTACCCTGATGTAATAAGGGATTAATCGAGTGGCATAATTTTGTCCAATATTGTTACTTACCCTTTTAACGGCCTCTTTTCTACCAACAAGGGATGCTGCTGCTTTAACAGGATTAATACCTCTCCCGGAGAAAGTTAATGCATCCGACATCTTGTATTCATCCACGATTGCCCTGCCTTGGAGGTCATTAATTATCCACCCGGTCTGAACCTTGGTTAACATTTTTGCTTCATGCTCTACGGCTGTAATGTTGCCAAGATGAGTGTTTATATTGGCCGGGGCAGCATTATACCTTATGTTGGTTTCCGTATCAAATAAGGGCATCTCTAAAAACCCTTTGTTAATATATTGTGTTGATTGTTAATA
>CAZOSQ010000371.1:0-3946 GCA_964582245.1 uncultured Bacteroidales bacterium
TTATACAGTGTACGTTGGTTTTAAGGCCTGGTGGGTATCCTGCCAGGCCTTAAATTTTGTAAAGATTATCCGAATTTAAAATTTAATGATTTTAGTATGATGATATTTGTTGTTTATAATAACCTTTAGCACGTATAATCCGGGTTTTAACCTTTGCATAGGAATGATATAGTGTATTAGCCCGTTTTTCTTTTGAGTATCCGATTTTTTAATAACTTTTCCCATTAAGTCATATAATGTATATTGAACCCATACACTTTTATTTGTAAAGAATTCAAGTATTAATGGTTTATCTTTAACAGGATTTGGGTAACAGGTTATATTAAATTCATTTTGTTTTGCTTCACTAAAATACCCTGAATACCCGATACAGAATTTCGGGTCTGCATAATTCACTGCATGGGGTTGTGTGCAATTGTACAATCTTGTCCCATAGCCTGTTAAAGCTGTATTGCCGCCTTTAATAGCTTCAGGCGAATCTCATACCGTCCGGCGGGCTTCTGCAGGTATATAACCCATATCTCCTTCATGATACATAATATTACTGCCTTCCTTTACATGCTCGAGCATGTGTCCGTGGCCCAATTCATGGGCTATAGTAGAATAAAAATCAAACTTGTTAATCCTCAAATTGTCTTCCACGGTGGTATCTATCTGCCAGTTGATATCTGTGTTTATCTCTATGTTAAATTTTTTAAGAAAAAAGGTGCGGGGATAAGTTAAACATTTTATGATTTGTGGCGAGGTTATTTGCAATATGCTGCCATTTCCCATGGCACTGGCAGAAATTGTGCAAATGCCGTCGTCTGTAGAATTAGACAGATTGTCTTCTCCCACTTCCCAGTTTATAAGGGTGGCACACTTCCAGTCGTGGATTGCACGTGTTGCTGCTTGTTTTGCCAGGGGCGAAAAGTCTTCCACGCTTTGGTCAAAACTTATGGTATACCCTCCCGAATCGTTTTGGTTTGACAGGTATATGTTGGCCTTTTGCAACAAGCTGTTGTTGATAGTGTCTTTATCCAATACCTGCGTAAGCGCGTAAGGAATCTCGAGCCCGCTTGCCTCGTGTTCATAACCTGCAAAATTCATTACCTTAAACTCTCCACTCCCCGGAACAGGGTTTTGTTGATCTCTCGTAAGGCCATTAATGATGGAAGGCAGCTTTAGAATTATTTCATCATCATTCCATGAATCAATATCATAATTGTCTATGCTTATTGGTTCCCCAAATTCATCAACAGGATAAGCATCTACCTGGTTGGCATCTTTGAAAAACAGGGTGCCGGTATGCTGTTGGCTGCCAAAATAATTGCCTTCAATTGTCATAAAAGGGTCCAGTATTTTCCCGTCTACAGTAATTGTTTTGTTAAGTCCGGCAGGAACATTGTTGGTAAAGCCGGTGATTTCGGGCACGCAGGTTTTCCCGGTAATGCTGCCCCTGTAACAGGTGGTATCAAAACTATGAACATTGGGGAGGGTGTCGCCGGGATTTACCGTGTAAGACGAAAATATATTGCACAGGCTGATGTCTGTATATTCAATGCCCGTGTTGCGGTTGCAGTTTTTTATATCCAGTGCTATGGTCATCAGCAGTGCTGGTGTGGGTGTAATGAGTGTCCTGTTGTACACGGGGTGTTGGTTAAAGTCAGCGCCAAACGGAATGGCTACAAGGCCGTTCTCTATATCAGCCTGCATGGTGTCGGGGTCGTAATAGCTGGGTGTATTAAAAGCTGGCGCACGGGTTATGGCAATGTTGCCATTTTCTTTTATGTCTGAACCAAACGCGCCTGTATTGTAAGAAAGCCGAATTAAGCAATTGTCAAAATACACTGAATGGTCGCACGACACCATGATGTCAAACACCAGCGAGGCATTGTCTTCTGCATCTCCTTCCAGCCTTTCGTTTTCAATTTCAAGGAACAGGTCAGTCATTCCTTCTTTTTTTTTTATGCTGTCCATTTGTTTCCGCATTCGTTCCATCCATTTATTGTGGTTTTCCAGGCTTTTTTCATACGGGTAAGGCGGCGGGGCATGCATCTTTTTTTTCCGGCTTTTTTTAGGGTGCGTGCAATGGTTTACCGCAGTGGTATCAAGCCCTGTATACTTATCCAAAAACTGCATAACCTGGTGTTCTGTATAAAAAAGATGATATTTTTTTGCTTTCCGGTCATACCATCCTGCCATGTGTTTCCCCTGCCTTCTTTTGCCCGGCTCTGTTTCTGTCCATTTAAGGTAACCAATGGTGTTAATTTCTGAAACATAAACCCCAAACGGATTGTCGAATTCAAATCCCGAATCGCCGGGATACCGGGCTTCTTTGCAAAAAAATATGCCATTGTACATATTCTGTTCCATGATTATAGGTTCATAATAATTTTTAGTTCTCTGTGGAATATAAAAAAAGCCTACATTGGTATCCCCTTCTTCATCTATATTTACATAGCCATGAAAATATCTCGGTGCCGAGGTAACGAGTTCTATAGTACCGGGTTTAAGTTTGTCACCGCCTTTAAAAACCTGGCACACGTTTATTGTTGCCGATGAATAAGCTATCCCAATCTCCCCGTTTTTTAAGTGAAAAACTCCCTGGGGCAGGCGGTTGCCGAGGCTGTCGCCAAAATAATACTCTACCCCTGTCATTTCCCCTTTAAATACATAAGGGATGTCATTAAGTGCTTTGGGTAGTGTTTCCAGGGTACTCTCCTGCGAAAATCCTGTGAATATATTGCAACATAGTGCAATAATAAGGTAAATATGTGTTTTCATAATAATGGATTAATAGGTTTAACTATATAAAAATAAGCAATCTGTTTTTATTATCCAACTTTTTTTCGTGTTGTGTAGTTAAGAAGCTACGGAAAACGACAAACAGGTCAGTCATTCCTTCTTTTTTTTGTCCTGAAACCAACTACAATGGCTGCGCCGGCTACAACCATTCAGGCACCGATAAGGCTTATCTGTGTGAATCTTTCAGCTTCGATCCGGGTAAAATGAATATGCTCGAGGAACATCATAATAAAAAAAGTAATGACAGGATTTATAACAAGTATAATACTCACCTTATTGGCTTCAAGATGCTTTAATGATAATGCCATAAAAATGTAAGCAACCAGTGTGTTTAGTCCGAGGAAGATTAAAACAGCCCAGGTGACAGGAGTAATTGAACCCAGTGATTGAAAATCGGTAACCGGCAAATACAACAAGACAGGAAGGCCGTAAATGATCAAATTTAATTGCAATACCGAATAGGTGCGTACCAGGTGTTTTTGAAGAACAGAATATATAGCCCAGGTGAATCCTGCAAATAAAATCCATGAAATCCCTTTATTAAATGATGAAATTTGCAATACAATCCCATCCGTTTGTTTGTAGTAGAACAAAAGCAGCCCCGTTAAAGCCACCAGAAAACCTGCAACGTGTTTTGCCGTTAGTTTCTCTTTGTATATTATAAATCCTGAAACCCCCAGCAATATCGGGCCAAATTGTATTACCAGCTGGGTAGTGGTGGGGGTGGTGTAATCTACACCTTTGATAATACCATAATAATTGAAAGCTAATCCCAGCGCTGCAAAAATAAGTAATAAGGGTGGTTTTTTGAAAATTGAGAGTTTTGACGGACTTATTAACAAAAAATAGAGGAAAAGTATTGAAAATGCCAATGCAAAGCGAAACCAAACAATAGTGAAGGGATCCATTTCTATTAATACAATCTTTAATGCAATGGTCACTACACTCCAACAAAGTCCTGTGAGCACAGCAAATATGATTCCTTTTGTATTTCCGCCGGTATTCATTTCCTGTTTTGATTTTGAAAGGGGCAAAGTTAATGTTTTGTATTTTGATTTTTAACTTTTGGGATTTATTTTGAACTTTGAACTTGGGATTTTGAATTTAACCCGAAAAATTCACCGCAAAACAATAAAGATCGACATAAAACACTATTAAT
>CAZOSQ010000372.1:0-3928 GCA_964582245.1 uncultured Bacteroidales bacterium
CAACTTCTTTAATAGTTTCTTCTTCCAAATCAGTTCTTTTAACCAAGTCGCTGATAGAAAGTTCTAATACACTTTTTGCTGTATCACATCCTATTGCTTTAAGTTCATCAAGCACCCATCCTTCGATTTCATCGGCAAATTCCTCTAAATTCACGTCTTCCTCGTCGTGATCGGTTTCCCTGAAGACATCTATTTCATAGCCGGTTAATTGGCTTGCTAATTTAATATTTAAACCGCCTTTACCAATTGCTAGTGATACTTCGTTGGGTTTTAAAAATACCTCTGCCCTATTTTCTTCGGCAACAATTTTTATGTTGGTTATTTTTGCAGGACTTAAAGCTCGTTGGATATACAAATTAATATTATTGGTGAAATTAATCACGTCAATATTTTCATTTTTCAATTCCCTGACAATTCCATGTATGCGCGAACCTTTCATTCCCACGCATGCACCAACGGGATCTATTCTTTCATCGTAAGATTCCACGGAAATTTTTGCTCTTTCTCCTGGTACTCTTACAATTTTTTTGATGGTTATTAATCCATCAAAAATTTCAGGAACCTCCAGTTCAAATAATCTTTCTAAAAATACTGGAGAAGTACGTGATAATATAATTAAAGGAATGTTATTCCTCATTTCCACTTTAATAACGACAGCCCTGGCAGCATCTCCTTTTCTAAAATAATCAGAAGGAATTTGTTCGGTTTTAGGTAAAATTAATTCGTTTCCCTCATCATCTAGGAGTAATATTTCTTTTTTCCAAACCTGGTATACTTCACCAGTTACTATTTCACCTATCCTATCCTTATATTTTGTGTAAACATTCCCTTTTTCCAGTTCCAGTATCCTTGATGAAAGATTTTGCCTTAAGGCTAAAACAGCTCTTCTTCCAAAAGAGGCTAATTTTACCTCGTCGGTTACTTCTTCGCCTTCTTCATAATCTTCATCTATTTTTTTTGCTTCACTCAAAGTAATTTGAGTATTCGGGTCTTCAATTTCATCATCTGCAACAATCTCCCTATTCCTCCATATTTCAAAGTCACCCTTGTCAATGTTTATGATAATATCAAAATTATCCGCTGTCCCATATTTTTTTATTAGAAGATTTTTAAATACATCTTCTAAAACGCTCATCATGGTAGCTCTATCAATATTTTTCAGCTCTTTGAACTCAGAAAAAGTTTCAATCAAGTTTAAGTTTTCCATTTTTTTTAATGTTTACAGTTTACTTAAATGATATAACTGCTTTTACTTTATTTATTTCGTTAATGTATATGTCGGTGTTTTCTAAAACTTCTTTTTTCTTTTTACCGACTTTAATTTTCTTTTTTTCTTCAAGGGTGATTTTTTCACCGGTAAATTCAAGGAGCTTTCCGGTTAATTTCTCTCCTGATTTCTTTTGAACAGAAATTTCTTTTCCCAGGTTTTTTTCATATTGCTCGGGAACCTTAAATTCACTATCTAAGCCAGGCGATGATACAACTAGTTCGAAATCTTCAATATCCCTGTCGAGGTTTCTTTCAACGTGCCTGCTTATCTTTACACATCTATCAATACTTATTCCACTCTTATTATCGATTGAAATAGATATTTTATTGTGAGAATCAATGGTTATTTCCACGATAAAATCATCCTCGGTTAATTGTTCTTGAACAATGCCAGTTATATGATCTTTACTAATCATCAATTTTGTAATAATAAAACAGGGGACTTTAGCCCCCCGTATAAAAATATTTATTATATTTTCAGGATGCAAAATTAATAATAATCCATCATACTTCAAAATGATAAAAGATGAAAAATTCAAATAGATTTATCAACTTTGCATTTTAAACGTGAAAACTTGAAAAACATGTTGAACAAGAGAAAAATAATTAATGACCCAGTATATGGGTTCATTGATATACCATCAGAATTTATTCATGACATCATTGGACACCCAAATGTGCAGAGGCTTAGGAGGATTCAACAGCTAGGCCTGACCAATTTCGTGTACCCGGGTGCCAACCATACAAGGTTCCAACATGCCATAGGTGCAATGCATTTAATGTCTTTAGCCATTAATGTTATCCGGTCAAAGGGACATAATATAACGGAAGAGGAAGCCGAGGCATCCCGCTTGGCTATTCTCCTTCATGATATCGGGCATGGTCCTTATTCTCATGCACTTGAATTTAGCATAGTGCAAGGTGTGAAACACGAAGATATTTCCTTGTTTTTTATGAAAAAACTTAACAATGAGTTTCAAGGAAAATTGGATATGGCCATCAAAATTTTTCAAAATAAGTATCCTAAAAAATTTTTACATGAGCTGGTAACCAGTCAATTAGACATGGATAGGCTTGATTATCTCCGCCGCGATAGCTTTTACACCGGTGTAACGGAAGGAATAATTGGATCAGACCGAATCATCAAAATGTTAAACGTCGTAGACGATCAATTGGTAATAGATTCTAAAGGTATTTACTCCATTGAAAAATTTTTAATTGCCCGTCGGTTAATGTATTGGCAAGTATACTTGCATAAAACAGTGTTGTCAATAGAAAATTTGTTAGTCAATGCATTAAAAAGGGCGAAAGAGCTCGCTGGAAAAAATATAAACTTGTTTTCGACACCGGCCTTACATTATTTTTTACATCAAACCTTGGGCAAGGATGATTTTGAAAAAAACCCGGAGGTTTTACAAAATTTTGCAAGATTGGATGATACCGATATTATATGCGCCCTAAAAGAATGGCAAGAACATGATGATATTGTTCTTTCGTATTTGTCAAAAGCTTTTATCAATCGGAAATTATATAAAATTGAATTGCAAAATCAGCCCTTTGGGAAAGCATATCTTTTAGAAAAGGAAAAAGCAGTTTTGAAAGATTTGCCCATCGATGCCGGTGACGTAAAATATTTCGTGTTTACAAACGAGATAGCTACTCACACGTATAGTTCAAATGATGAAAACATTAGAATCTTATTTAAAAACAATGAACTGGTTGATATAGCCGAGGCTTCAGATATGTTAAACATATCTGTGTTGGATAAAACAATAAAAAAGTACTTTTTATGTTACCCTAAAAACAGTTGAATATTTAAGAATTAATTATAGCTTTGTTGCAAAATTTTATTTATGGAATTCACGGCTAAAACTATCGCTGATTATTTGAAGGGAAAAATAGAAGGAGATCCCAATGTAACAGTTAATAATGTAGCTAAAATAGAAGAAGGGAAAGCAGGATCTTTATCTTTTCTTTCCAATCCAAAGTATGAAAAATATTTATACACTACAGGTTCTTCAATTGTATTGATCAATGAAGATTTTAACTTTGGTAAAGAAATTAAACCCACACTCATACGCGTGAAAAATGCCTATGAATCTTTTGCTTCGCTTCTTGACTTGTACCAACAATCAAAACCTGCAAAAATTGGGATAGATCCCTTGGCTTTTATGCATCAAAGTGTAAAAACAGGTGAAAATATCTACATAGGTGCCTTTGCGGTTGTATCTGAACATACAATTATCGGGAACAATGTAAAAATATACCCCCATTGTTATATTGGTGATAACGTGCAAATAGGAGATAACACGATTATTTACCCCGGGGTTAAAATTTATGAAGATTGCAGCATTGGGAGTAATTGTATAATTCATGCCGGTGTAGTTATTGGTTCCGATGGTTTTGGGTTCGCCCCCCAAGCAGGTAGCAATTATAAAAAAATTCCCCAAGTAGGAAACGTTATTATAGAAGATGAGGTAGAGATTGGTTCTAATTCTACCATTGACAGGGCTACAATGGGATCGACAATCATCAGGAAAGGGGTCAAACTGGATAATTTAATTCAAGTCGCCCACAATGTGGAAATCGGGGAAAATACAGCCATAGCTGCTCAATCTGGGATCTCGGGTTCCTCTAAAATTGGAAAAACTTGTATTGT
>CAZOSQ010000373.1:0-3922 GCA_964582245.1 uncultured Bacteroidales bacterium
TATTGAATTTTGTTTCAGGCAACATTTCAAGCATAGAAGCTGATTTGCCTTCATCATGAAATAGCATTGCATTGTTATCTGCGGTTTCTATTTTCAGGTTTCCGGTTTCGTATTGTGTTGACACAAATGCATCGATCGTACGGGTTATTTCGGTGCCGATCCGAGCCGTAAATTTCCAGGATATACCATACTTTTTAAATGGCATATTCTCTTCAAGGCTGTTTACGTTATAACTGGTAAATCCATATTCAGGAATGTCGCTGAAGGTAAAAGGGTAATCGTGTATATTGTAAACTCCTGTATATTCAACCGAACCTGTTGAATATTCATAGTTGTATTTGGTGAGATAATATGGCACTATTGCAACACCACCTTCAAAAAATATTTTGGAAAAGGGGAAATAGCCAACTGTAATCCCGATTGGAATTTGGAAAAATGAAAAATCGCTTGTTTGCAACAGATTTGTGCCATCAGCAATTCTGCTGTAAGCTATGTTATCCTTATCAACGCTGTTTTCATCCGTTTCTGAATATTTGTCTGCTGAAAGGGTGTTTTTCATAGTGGCAAAATTAAAGCCTGCATGATAGCTTACCGAATAATCATCGCCACCGTAAAATCTGTTTTCATATGAAACTCCGATTCGAAAACCGGTATTTTCGCTGCCTGTTTCAAACGGGCCTTCATCTTTTAACCTAAACAGAGTTATTCCCGTTTCCACTCTTATTTTTGCGGGAATTGCAGGCTTGTACCAGTTATCAACTATCAGATCTTCATCCGCTCTGTTGATCTTTAGAATTTTGAGCTTATTGTTTTTGGCATATTTTTTATACATGAGGGTCATCATAATATGAAGGGAATCGACAGGTGTATAGCATGAATCCTCAATTTGATAAAGAAGCCGGTTATTGGATGATGCTCTGTATGCACATTCAATAAAATCCAATATTTCCTTGTATAGTTTTACATGAACTACATCATAATCCTTGTAGTTATTTACCTTTTCGATTTCCAAATTATAATGATAGGTAAGTATTAACCTGCTGGTATCATTAACTGATTCTTCCAATTTTTCGGCAAACTCCCAAATGGGAATATGTTCAGACTCGTTGCCGGGATCATTTAAAACTTCAACATTATCATTGTAAAACAGGTTAAGAAAACTCTGGCGGTTGAAATCGTACCTGCTGTTGAGTTTATTTTCGTAGTTAACCAGGAAATTGTTGATTTCATTTTCCAGAATTTTCCGGTTTTCGAAAAAAGCCTGCGAAAAAAGCCCGTAACAATTAAAAATCATTATCAGCAGAATTGCATGCCTTTTCGCATTGCCTATAGCGTGTAGCATTTTATTGTTTTTATTCATTGATGATTATCTTGCTTGTTGTACTAACTTGATTTGCCTGCTGAATCTTTAATACATAAACCCCTGGTTGCAAATAATCTGTTTTTAACCTGAAGGGTACACCGGCATTGGCTGCAGGTAATATTTCGTGCCTGAGGATTTGCCCCGAAACATCCAGGATTGTAATATGGGTTTTGGCAACGCTTGATTCTGAAAATTTTATGTAGGTAAAGTCATTGCACGGGTTTGGATATATTTCAATTTGTGGGTGCTGGTTCGATGGATTATTGAACTGTTTTGACTCCGGCTCTAGTTCTGTTATTACGGAACAAAATGAATAATCGCGGTTTAAAATCTCAACCCAATAGGTATTGTTGTTGTCGATTTCATTAAAATGATAATATGGTTTTGTTGTAAGGGTATCCCAACTGTTTCCCAGGCCGGAAAAGCCCCACCTGTAACTGTAAAGGTGGCTGTTGTTAATCAGGCACAGCAAAATATTACTGGGTTCGTTGTTGCTGGGTTTGCGAAGGAGGCTGTAGTTCTGATCGGTTGGTATCGATTCAGGGATGAGCAAAATCTGTTCGCTTGTTTTTGAAGTACAACCCTCAGAAGAGGTTGTTTCCCAGGTAATATCTAGCTGAACCGGCATTGGAGGGCTTGCATTAACTTCATCCCATGATATCATGACTTCCCTGGTGGTTTCACCGGTCATTTCTTTTACAAAGTTCATATCCGAAAGCGTCCACAAAAAAGTCAAGCTGAGACTATCTGCAGACGCTGTTTCGATGCTGTAGGTTGTTTGGGGCGTATTGCTGCACACCAAAAAATCAACAGAAACAATTCATGAAATAAAAACGGAAGGTTCAACATATATCGGTGTGTCGAACTGATCTTCCGCACCATCGGGATTCCAGGCAATGAGTGTAACATTATAATAGCCCGAAGTCGGATAGCTCATAACCGGATTTTCAACCGGACTTTCAACCGTCATTCCCAGATCGTAAAACCTCCACAAATAGTAAATTGTATCATTTGCAACAGCAGAAACAGATGTATTTTCAAACTCAACCAAATAGTCGCAGTTTTGTGTTGTTGTAAATTTCGCAACCACCTGCTGTTGGCCACATATGAGGGTTATTGCAAGCATTTTAAAAATTACAAATATGATTATTAACCTTGTATTCATAGCCTGTTTTTATTTTAGTTGATGATGCGTTTTTCTTTTGGTTTATGGAAAGTTTTAAAACCAATTGTAATTCCATAGTTCACAAAATGACTTTTTGAACCTGACCCGAAAAGATTATACGAAGTTCCTTTTTCACCAACGATATAATCTCCGGTGTCTCCATAAAACGGATTTTTGATGATCTGACCGTAAAGTCCGATGCTACAGAATAGTCCTGTTTCGCTGGCATTGCCTACGAAGAATGAATATGATGGATTGATGTAATATGAAACTGACCCGCCAGATACACCATTATTGTTCTCAAGCGTGGCATCATAGGTTCCGAAACCATATTCATCGATGTTTTCGAGCAAATAGCTGTTTTGTGTTCCATCAGGCGCTGTAATGGTGTATTGGCCGGTATGGGTAATTCTACCGCTCTTTTGATGAACGGTTGCATTATCATCACCCGTTAAAAAACCCAATGGCACATTTAAGCCAAGGGTTATGCCGGCAAAACTTTTGTCATTCAGAATTCGTCTATAATTAAATTGCAGTGGAAGGTTCACCTGATTGTATTCAAGCGATTGCGCCATATTTTCGCAGTAAATGTTTTCAGTGTACTTTCCAACAGCATTTTCCTGATCCGGTCTTGTAAAATGGTAATTGTCAATTTTGTACGACGAATTCAGGCGCATAAAGCCCAGCCCTGTTCCAAAACCGATATAATTTAAGGAATCCATTTCGAGCATGTAATTAACAGTGAATGATGCTTCAAACGAAACATTGTTCGAAAATCCGTCTTTTGTATATTGCTCGAAAGCTGAAGAATTGTCAACAATGTTGGAACTTGTGTACACCGGAACATTTAATGAATATGAAAAAATGCCGGGCTTATAAGATACCGGGATGATAAATGTATCATCAGGGTTGCCGATGGCAATCATCCTAACATTATCAACCTCCCGCTTTTTTCCACTGATCCGGGAGATAAGGTTGTTGGAATATTGCAGCATAAGAATTACTGCAAGTTCCTTCTCTTGTGACCTATGGTAAGAAGTATCGCTGACTGCCAATGTTAACTTTACCGGACACTTTACAAAAGCATGAGAGTTATATTGCTTCAAAATCTCACATTTACCATCCTCCGGTTCAAGTTTAAATTCTTCAACTGCAATGAAATTATTTATAACAAAGTCAACCAATTGCACCGGTTTCATCATTTGGTGTTTTGAATGGAAAAATGAAATGGTGTCGGACGTTTTATCATTTCTTTTAATAAAGGTGAATAGCGAACTGCCGTTAATGGTTGCTTTGCTGGTGTCAGCAAATAAACCAATAAATTTTTCACGGGCCGAAGTATTTCTCAATATACTGGGGGCATTGTCATTGAATATGTCGATAAATTCATTGAT
>CAZOSQ010000374.1:0-3912 GCA_964582245.1 uncultured Bacteroidales bacterium
ACTTTCGAGAACTGCACGCATGGCTCCACCTGCCTTTACACCTGTACCGCTGGAGGCTGGTTTTAGAAAAACACTAGCACCGCCGAATTTTGCTATTTGTTCGTGAGGTATTGTTCCTTTATAGACAGGTATTTTTACCAGGCTTTTTTTGGCATCTTCAACACCTTTAGCTATGGCAGTGGTAACCTCGTTTGCTTTACCAAGGCCATACCCAACGATACCGTCTTCATTTCCCACTACAACAATTGCAGAAAAACTAAATGTTCTACCACCCTTGGTTACTTTTGTAACACGTTGAATACTAACCAGTCGGTCTTTTAATTCTAAATCGCTTGTTTTTACTTTTCTAATGCTCGTTGTTGACATATTTATTAAAATTTAAGTCCACCTTCCCTGGTAGCATCAGCTAATTGTTTAATTCTCCCGTGATACAAGTATCCATTGCGGTCAAAAACCACTTTCTCAATACCTGCTTTTTTTGCTTTTTCTGCAAAAAGAAGTCCGACCAGCTTAGCTTGCTCGGTTTTATTCACTCCTTTGCTTTTTTCTTCAACCTCCTTTTCACATGAAGATGCAGAAAGCAATGTTTTAGCATTAATATCGTCTACAAGTTGGACGTATATTTGCTTGTTACTTCTGAAAACGGACATCCTGGGAATTTCTGGAGTTCCAGAAACTATTTTCCGTATTCTTTTTTTAATTCTTATCCTTCTTTGCTGCTTGGTTAAAGCCATGATTTTTATGATTTAACTATTAAACACTAGCTGCCTTACCGGCTTTTCTGCGAATTTGTTCACCGACATACTTAATACCTTTTCCTTTATAAGGTTCAGGTGGTCTAAGAGATCGTATTTTCGCGGCAACATGCCCAATTAGTTGTTTGTCCGCACTCTTCAAAGTGATAATAGGGTTGCTTCAACTTGAATCTCATTGGGAAGTCGTAAATGTATATCATGAGAATACCCTATATTCAACTCTAATACTTGCCCCTTGGCTTCAGCCCTAAAACCTACACCTACAAGTTCTTGTTTAATTTCATATCCTTCAGATACTCCTTTTACCATATTGTATAGCAGAGATCTGTAAAGACCATGCAAAGCCTTATGCCTTTTTTGATCAGAAGGTCTTTTTACAAGAACCTCTTTATCTTCCACTGATACTATTATATCAGGGTTGACTTCTTGAACTAATTCACCTAATTTTCCCTTAACCGTAACTACATTATTTTTATCTATGTTAATGGTTACTCCTTCAGGGATAACTATAGGTAATTTTCCTATCCTAGACATTTACTATTCCTCCATTTTTTTAATAAACGTAACATAAAACCTCTCCACCCACATTTTCTTTCCTGGCATCCTTATCAGCCATAACTCCTTTAGAGGTAGAAAGTATAGCAATCCCAAGTCCATTTAAAACTCTAGGTAAATTACCATGGTCTGCATATTTCCTTAAACCTGGTTTGCTTACACGTTCAAGAGATTTAATAGCTGGAGTCCTTGTTTCAGGATGATACTTGAGTGCTATTTTTATAACTCCCTGTTTGTCATCATCCTCGAATTTATAATTCAGCACATATCCTTTATCAAAAAGAATTTTTGTTATATCTTTTTTGATATTGGAAGCAGGAATTTCTACTACTCTATGTTTAGCCATTATGGCATTCCTGATTCGTGTTAAATAATCTGCAATTGGATCTGTTATCATTGTTTATAAATTTTATTTATTACCAACTGGCCTTTTTTACACCAGGGATAAGACCTTTTGATGCCATTTCTCTAAAAGTTATCCTGCTAATACCAAATTGCCTCATGTAACCTTTTGGTCTCCCAGTCAACATACACCTATTGTGTAACCTGATAGGATTTGAATTCCTGGGCAATCTGCTTAATGCCTGATAATCACCTTCTGCTTTTAATTCCGCTCTTTTTTTTGCGAATTTTTCAACCAGTTTTGCTCGTTTTACCTCACGGGCTTTCATGGATTCTTTAGCCATATTCTATATGTTTATGATTTTTTAAATGGTAAACCAAATTCCCTTAGCAATGCAAATGCTTCTTCATCGGTTTTCGCAGAAGTGACAAATGATATTTCCATCCCAATAATTTTATTGATTTTATCAATGTCAATTTCAGGAAAAATGATTTGCTCCGGAATCCCGAGTGTATAATTTCCCCTACCATCAAATTTGGTGGCAATTCCACTAAAATCACGTATTCTTGGAAGAGATACATTGATAAGTCTTTCAAGAAATTCATACATTTTTGCTTTGCGTAAAGTAACCTTTACACCGATGGGCATTCCTTTTCTAAGTTTAAAATTGGAAATATCTTTCTTTGAAACAGTTTGCACTGCTTTTTGCCCAGCAATAAGAGTAAGGTCTTCTTGTGCTACATCAACAAGTTTTTTATCAGCAACAGCCTGTCCTACACCTTGATTAAGTGTAATCTTTTCTAGTTTTGGAGCTTGCATGACACTTTTGTACCCAAACTCTTTCATTAAAGCAGGAATAACTTCTTCCCTATATTTCTTTTGTAAATTTGGAACGTAAGCCATTACTTAATTTCCTCCCCTGTTTTTTTTGAGTATCTTACTAATTTACCATTTTCATTTTCTTTTCTTCCAATCCTAGTTTTTTCTCCCGATGAAGGATCAATTAACATCACGTTGGAAATATGAATTGGTGCTTCTTTTTTCAGTATACCGCCTTGGGGTGATTGTGAATTTGGTTTTGTATGTTTTGAAACCATATTCACACCCTCGACAATGATTTTATCTTTTTTGGTGATCATTTCCATAACTCTTCCTTTTTGCCCTCTAGATTCCCCGCTGATAACCTGAACAGTATCACCTTTTTTAATATTTAATTTTTTTCTTCTTCCCATGAGTGTGCAAATTTATATTATTATAGAACTTCTGGTGCCAATGAGACAATTTTCATGTAATGATCACGTAATTCCCTGGCAACAGGGCCAAATATCCGTGTTCCTCTTACTTCTTCGTTTTGCGTCAATAATACGCATGCATTGTCATCAAAGCGAATATATGTACCATCATTCCGGCGAACTTCTTTCTTGGTGCGAACAATAACAGCTTTTGATTTTGTTCCTTTTTTCACTTCACCAGAAGGCAATGCGCTTTTTACGGTAACAATAATTTTATCACCAACAGAAGCATACTTTTTTCTTGTCCCGCCGAGTACTCTAATACAAAGAACCTCTTTTGCTCCCGTGTTATCGGCAACCGTTAATCTACTTTCTTGTTGTATCATGATTATTTAGCTTTTTCAATTATTTCCACGAGCCTCCAGTTCTTTCTCTTACTAATAGGTCTGGTTTCCATTATTTTCACCGTATCGCCAATGTTGCATTCATTTTTTTCGTCATGAGCTACATATTTTGTGCTTTTACTGACAAATTTTCCATAGATTGGGTGTTTTACCTTCCTGTCGACAACAATGACAATAGATTTATCCATTTTATTGCTTACCACGGTACCCACACGTTCTCTTCTAAGTTTTCTTTTTACATCTTCCATTGTTCGTGAAAATTAGCTTTTCTTACTGTTTTCAATTTGACGATTTCTAATTTCAGTTTTCAATCGTGCTACATTTTTCCTTGCATCCTTAATTTTTAAAGGATTATCAAGAGGTGATACGGCATGGTTTAATCGCATGGTATTTAAATTAGTTTGTTCAGTTTCCATGCGTTCTTCCAGCTCTTTATCTGTTAATTGGCGAACTTCTGAATTTTTCATTCGTAAATAATTTTAATCTTAATTCCAGCTCGAAACCACAAAGAACGGTTAAATCTGTTCCAAGATAGTCTCTTTTTTAATTTATTCAGTATAATCGTAATCACGCCTGATAATAAACTTTGTTTTCACCGGGAGCTTTTGTGAAGCGAGTCTTAA
>CAZOSQ010000375.1:0-3875 GCA_964582245.1 uncultured Bacteroidales bacterium
CTTCCATTTTTTTTCCCTTGGAAATTATTGGCGTTCCTTTTAATATTTCCTCATCTGAATTAGAAACAGTACCATCTGCAAAAGAATTAATCACGAAAGCCCGACGAGGACGATCTGATTTATTTTCGAAAGAACCATGAACCAGCAGGGGATGATGAAAAGTACCATATCCTTTTGGCATTTCTATGGCAATGGGATTGAAGTTTTTCTTTTGTTCCTCGTTTAGGAATTGCATCAACCCGTCCATTTCCCCTGCTATATCAGGCTTTTCAAGCAATCCCCAGTTGTGGCTTCCGGGTACATAATGAAGACACCCATTGGATTTATCGGCATCATCGAGACCGACCCAGCAAGTTAGGTGTCTCATAGGAATAGTCCTTGTCCAGTATGAATAATCTTGATGCCAAGCAACCACACCCCCATGATTGGCAGGTTTCCAAAATAATTGATCATGCCATAACCTAACACCTGTATCACCGAGCAACTGGGATGCTGCCATTACAAATGCCGGATTCCAAAGAATATCATGAAAACCGGGGGTAATACGCCAATGTCCTAAAGAATGAAAGAGTTTTGAACTTGGATCCTTGGATTCATTGGATTCAAAACCATAAAAAAGATCATGTTTTGGATGATTGGGATCTGAAATTTGTTCCAGTTCTTCCCGCAACTGGTCTACCTGCGATTCTTCAAGAAGTTTAACATTTGCCAAGTATCCATTCTCCTTGAAAAAATCAACCTGTTCTTTTGTCAACTTATACTGTTCCCACTCTTCCCTGGTACCAGGCCATTTAAATAAATCTGATACAAGTCCATGATGCATTGAGAGATCTCTAGAAAGTTCCATATTTTTTAATTTATTATTGTTAAACAAAGTTTAAAATACCGGGTATAGAAGTTATCTTGCAAATCTTGATACTCCTATTTTTAACCAGTCTAAATACAAAGTTCCTAATTGATACGATAAAAAAAAACAACCATTTTAACCAATTAGTAAACTATTTTGTCACTTTTATGTTTTATATTCATTAAAACAACAACAAATTGAATACTTTTATAAAATTCCAATCTTGCAAAACCAGGTTGTGCATGAGGATTTCCCTTAAATGAATGCAGGATTGTAATACTTGAAGGTGGTATCACCTGATTATAAAACAATAACATAATTTTTAAATAAATGAAACCTCAATTTGATCCTATTCATTATCCTGAAGAAAACTCCTTCAATATATTTTCTTATGAAGGAAATGAATTTGAAGCACCATGGCATTTTCATAAAGAATATGAATTAACCTATATAGTTAAAAGTCATGGGATACGATATATAGGAAACCAAATGTTTCCTTTTTCGGAGGGTGAATTAATCTTATTAGGTACCAATATCCCGCACTGTTGGAAAAACACTTCCTATCATGATGGAGATGCAAAATCTATTGTCATTCATTGGAACATGGAAAGATTAATAGAAAACTGGAGGAATATCCCAGAGTTCAGGAAAATAAAAAAAATGCTGGAAGATTCTTCTCATGGAATCATGTTTGAACCTACAATAGCCGGTAAAACCCTCGAGGAAATGGAAAGAATGCTGCTAAAAAAATCATCTTCTTCCAGTTACTTCATGTTTTTAGGTTTATTGGATCAATTGTCCCAGTCCAGTTATTCACTGGTATCAGGGTTTTCATATGATCAAAAGATTTCCACTAAAGCAAATGACAGGTTGGATAAGATACAACAATACCTGAAAGAACATTATAAAGATAATATAAAGTTGTCTGAAGTTTCTAATTGGTTGAACATGAAAGAAGAATCATTTTCTCGCTTTTTTAGTAAATACATGCAAAAACCCTTTTTCAGCTTTTTAAACGAATACCGGGTGAATATAGCCAAGAAACTACTTGTGGAAACGAATCTGAATATAACTGAGATAGGTTTTGAATGCGGGTACGAGAGTCTTCCTTTTTTTTACAAACAGTTTAAAAAATATGTTGGTGAATCCCCATTATCTTACAGGAAAAATTACTTGAAAAACATCAAGTTTAATTAACCAAAAAATAGCCAGGATTGGTAAAGAGAAGTAAATGGATCCAATCCCCTTAAAATCATATACCCTCACCCCCTCATGAACCATTATTTTAACTTGTTCTGGGAAAAATTAATGACATGCTAATTTTTCAATTGTACCGGGTTATATTTTACCCATCCAAAACAGTACTCCTTTCATGATCATTTCAATGGCAATAGTACCGACTACCATGGCTATTATACGTCCTGCAATCTCATAATAGCGACCTAAAAGATCTTCTTTTTTTTCATGAATGCCATCATGGAGTTTTTTAAGGATAATCATTACCGAAATTGATATAAAAAGAGCAATAAAGATGGCTAGTGCAGAATCTACTTTATTCAATCTTTTCCCAATGATTACACTAAAACTAATGGTACCAGGCCCAATTAGTATTGGCATGGCTATAGCACCGGCAATTTGACGGGATTCGCCCCGTAACCCCTCTATGGCCGATCCTCCTTTAAAAACAAATTGAATCCCAATCAACAAAAAAACAATTCCACCAAAAATTTGGAAAGATGCAAATTCTGCTTGTATAATGTTTTGGAATATTGTATCACCAATTATGGCAAAAAGAGTAAAAACAATATAACTTAAAAGCCCGGCACGCAACAAGATGTTTTTAAATTGTGAAAAAGGTAATTTTTCCATTACTTCTATCAAGTAAACTACCACCAAGAAAGGGTTTAAAAGAACAAGTAGATATAGCGAAGATTTTAAAATTTCCATGTCATTTTTATACCGGGTTCACCACAAAGATAAGAAGTCAATAGGATGCATCAAAATTTACTTCCTTTTCTACTATAAAAAATTATTGCCTCCCCCGCCCTATCATTTCATAAATTAAGGTGTTAAAAATATTCACTTTTGAAAAAATTCAGTTTTTATAATTCGGCTCTGGCATGCTGTTTGATCATTTTTTATAGGTAAATTGAATAAAAAGAAAGGAACAAAAAATGGCAATTACAGGAAAAACAACCAAGCAAGCCTGGGAAGAAAGACAACAAGAGGAAGAAAAAAAACGTCAAATAAAACAAAAAGAAAACCAGGAATATAAGGAAGAATTTGAAGAAGAATACGAAGAATATAAAATGGAAGAAGAAGAAGAAGAAGAAGAGGATGATTTTGAATCCGGGGATAACCCTCAAGAACGGGAGCGAATATCAGGAAGGGTATGATTTTAATAAAAAATCCCGGGGAAACCCGGGATTTTTCTTTTCCGAATTAACTTTTGTTCTTTTTATCCCGGTATGATTTAAATTCATCCAACCTTAAATTAAACATATCACGAGCAACTAAAATGGTTGTGTGGGATAATTTACTGGCTGTTTTTAATACATTTTCCACGTTCTCTTCGCCCAAGTAATTAATAATATTAATAATATCGGAAAACCTACCTTGATCAAAAATTTTGGAAATATACATTTCAGTATCTTGCATTAGTTCATCCATATTTATTGGCGCTCCCCAAAAAGTAGGCTGGTAATTTTCCGGGTTATTCATATTTTTAGATTTATTTTCAATTTAATTATATTAACAACCAATTGGATTACATATAAGTTTAACACGAACCGTAATCTATTATTAACATTATTTTTATATTAATTAACAATTCAAGGAAATCATGAATAAATCCTTAAACCAACTTCTGGTTGTTTTTCATTATATTAATCTCAAAATCAACACTGTTCAAGTTTTCAAGAAATGAACGTACCAAAGGGTAGCGAGTTTTATTCTATTAGCGGAACACAATGTTTTTTTAGGAACTTTTCTCATTGGCCCAGCAAGTGGTCGGCTTGTGGGAGGCCAA
>CAZOSQ010000376.1:0-3863 GCA_964582245.1 uncultured Bacteroidales bacterium
TATCTTCTTTAATAATTAAAAATCTTTCCCTATCAATAATCAAATTAGTCTTTAAATGTAATTTGTCATTACCTGGCAATTTATTGGTCAATGGAATTTCATATCTTTTTAATAAAGCTTTTACCCTACTCATTAGGACTTTAGGCTTAATAGGTTTAGGAATATAATCGTCTCCCCCAGCCTCAAATCCTGCAATTTGTGAATAATCCTCCGACCTTGCTGTTAAAAAAGCTATAATCGTGTTTTTTAATTCTTCTTCTTTACGTATTTCTTCACAAGTTTCCATTCCATCCATCTCGGGCATCATAACATCTAGCAGCACCAAGTGCGGCTTTTCTCTTCTCGCTATATCAATGGCCTCAACTCCATTTCTAGCTTTCAATACAATATATCCATTTTTTTCAAGGTTGTAACCCAAAAATTCTAATATATCAGGTTCATCATCAACCAATAAAATCTTGAATTTAGACTCCTCCATTTTTCACCAGGCATTAATATAAGTAAATATAAGCATTTTTCTTGTTTAAGAAATCCTTTCTTCTTGCGAAAAGAAATAGCAAGAAAAAAGTGTCAAGATTGAAATTATTTAGCAATGAAAATTTGTCTAATTTCTTAAATCAAAGTCGTTTAACCCATGTTACACTGTATGAAATACATGAAAGTTAAGGAAATATTTAATAACCTCACTAAAAATAATGAGATTACAACATAACTCCTTTCTTCCAATAAATGGAAAGTTTAAGAGAAATTTCATGTTCCCCTAAGTCATAGTAGTCCCTGTTTGAAATTAAATTGTAACCATATACAACTCTCGAATGAATTAAAAAGTCTCGTTTAAATAAATTTTTTATTATGAATGGTTGCCAAATGCCCATTTCCGGACGCAAATCAAATTCACCTTGGTCAAAATCTGTATAATAAATAGCATTTGCCCCGGCTATAATATGTCCTAAAGTATAATAAAGTCCTTTCCCAAAAAAATTGTTTTTCGAAAATCGCATGAAGGCAAAAGGTGTGAAAACAAGTGTAGCTTGGGGACCCATTATAAGATCCGGGGAAAAATCAAATTCGCTTGATAAAGAACCTTGTATGATATATGGAGGTTTATACCTTGTTTTATTATTTTTATTAGATACTGCTTTTATATCTCGCATATAAAGCATTTTAGTAATACCTATTTCAACTTTATGCCCCGGATAATGGTACCCAAGCAAAACCCCCGGAACATGTTTAAAACCAAATTGCTCATTAGGCCTACATGTAGTAAGACTTTGGCTAAAAGATTTATCACAAATAAGGAATATGAAAATTATCATCCAAAAAATTGCTAGTGGTACTTTTTTCATGTTTTTCGTTTTTATCGTGAAAGGAAAAAATTTAGGAAATTTAAATTTTCAACCTATTCATTTTTGACTTATTATAATCCAGGATATTTAATAAATGCTAAATGGAAAAATATCGTGTTTTTAACAAATTTAATTTTTTTCTAGTTCAAACAAAATAATTTACCGATTAAAAGAAGTTGAATTTTTCAGCAATTTTATAATAATATGAACCATATTTTTTATAATGATTTGTTTTTAGCTGCACTCACTAGATCTTTAAAGATTTTCCGATGTTTTTTTAACTGGATAAGAAATTCGGGATGCCACTGAACGCCCAAAATAAAATCATGTTCATTGGATTCAATGGCCTGTACAACTTGATTCTCTTCTTTAGCCACCACTTCAATGGAATTGCCTGTTTCTTTGACTGCTTGATGATGTAATGCATTTACCTTTAATACATCCTCCTCCATAATCTTTTTTAACCTAGTATCATCCTTCAAGTAGATTTTTTTAACAGGGAAAATACTTCGCCTATTTGGCATTTCGAAATAGAAATTCTCAATATCATGGTATAAAGTTCCGTTAAAATACACGTTAATCATCTGCATACCCCTACATATACCAAGAATAGGAATTCTTTTTTTTACTGATTCATCAATTAGCCTTAATTCAAGATGATCTCTATCTTTATCAATTTTTGCCACCTTGCTACTAAATATCATTCTTAAAAGAAAAATGATTGGGTAATATAACATGGATAAAAAACTAATGATCCTGCGAAAAATATTTTTCCTCTTATCCTTAATAGTTTTTGATAGATATTCATCTATAAATGATTCTTTCTGGTAAGTATCAGGATTAATATCTGCTCCCCCACCAACAACAATGGCATTCAATTTTTCGGCACCCATCGGGTTCGATGGGGTAATACGAATAGGACTACCCCCGGCTAAAATAATATTGGCAGCTGTGAAGATCCAGGCAAGAAATCCTCCTCTATCCGAACCAGTAACACCTACTTTTGGTTTATTATACCTTTGTCTTCCATCCATATATCCATCCGTTTTTTCCACTTATCCTGCATTCCAAACAACATAGAATGATCCATATCTAAATATTCTTCAGATAATTTTTCAATATCTGTAGGATAAAAAGCAAGATACTCGACCATATTCCAATTATTCCATTCTTGGGCAAGGGTCCATGTAGGATCATCAACCAAACTATTCGGTAACCGATAATGAAATGTTTCCCTTGATTTAACATTGCCAATTCCCTCCAACTTCCCTACTTCTTCCGGTAATAAAATGGATAAGAGCGGGTATAAATCCAACGGCCTGTTCCTATCGGTGTTATACTCATGATAATCTCGAATAAATTGTCTAACACCTGGATTATAATTTTTAGACAAAACTTTTCGAATATATGTTGCTGGAAAATGATTAATAAAAGGAGTCAGTTGCCTGGCAAAATCAATCCTTGAAATTTTTAATAACCATGGGTATAATAAAAAAAAAGCACGAAGATAGTTTATTATGGTATTTAGTTTCTTATTAGGTAAACTTGGATTAATATGAGTGGCAAAAGCATAATTAAAAGAATATTTTGTTCCCTTGGCATTAAGATGATACAATTTTCTCCTTAGATCTTCAAAAACATCCATCTTATCTATTTCAACCGGGGGTGTTACAATTTCATATGGAACAACATAGGATGCCAATGATTCTAGTAATTCTTCCACACGTGATTGGAGCCTTATATCAGATATAGACATTTCATTGATATCAACATCAAAAAGATCGAAAAATTTTTTATAGGATTCATTCACTAGAATCCGGGTATCAATCTTGACCGTGAAATCTCCAATGTCTGTATTCACTATTTTTGAAAAAAAGTTGTTAACTCGCTTCTCTTCACCATGATATAATTCAACTATTGCTGATACAGCCCCAGTAATATCTACATCGGCAAATTCAAGTTCATATCCTACTTTTCTAATTTCTCCTTTTTCATCATGTATGATAGGAGGTAATTGAAATTGCATGTTTATAAATCTTAATTCCTTATGATATAAAACACAAAAAACGATTCATTTGTTGAAAAATAAATCACAACAAACTGGATCACTGTCTATTAATTTTTTTCATACAAACTCGTTTTTTTGTCAGGGCTTAGAATAATTTTAATTTTTTTAACACTACTGACCGGGTAAATTTTAAATAAAATCGCCCCCGGGAAATTCCGTTCCGCCATCGGCTTGTAGCCCTTGGCGGGGGCCGAAAGAAAATCTATGAAGTGATCCGTTAAAAAACCAAGGCTGTTTGAGGACGTTAGACCCGAACCACGAGCATAGCCATCAGGTTAAGAACGTTTTTTTTGAATTATTACGGTACCATTAAGATAAACATTAGTAAACACTTGATGGTTTTTAGAATCTCTTCCCGCTTAGCGGGAAGACAATTCGTGTTAATTATAAGAGATAGCCAGTAGAGTAGATCAGGCGGGGTTGCCCCCGCCCTCTCCCTCGTCAAACCG
>CAZOSQ010000377.1:0-3850 GCA_964582245.1 uncultured Bacteroidales bacterium
TAAAGAAATACATTTCCTATGCAAGAAATTCAGGATGATAATATTGATTTTCAGAAAATTGTTTATTACTTTTTCCGTTACTTACCTTTGTTTATTATATCAATTATCATATGCATTGCTGCTGCATACCTAGTTAATAGATATAATACCCCAACTTACAAGGTGAGCACAGCCATTCTGGTCAAAGAAGAAAGTTCAAAACTCAATCCCACCAGTTTAATTGAAGCAGAGATTTTCAATAAACAATTTCTTAATACAAACTTGCAGAATGAAATAAGAATTCTCAAATCAAACTCAATCTTGTATAACACGATCAAAAAATTAAATTTTGAAGTATCATATTTTTACAAGGAAGGATTTCAACTAAGGGAACTTTATAAAAATACTCCTTTTATGATCAAATTTGATTCACTCCATTTCCAACCTTTAAATACAAATTTTTATATTACTTTTTTGGATGGTAATAAGGCTATTTTAGAAATGTATAATAAAGAAGCTATTTTATATAATTACACAACCAAGGATGAACATGAACCTAAAGAAATATCCTTTTATGATACCATTAGTTTAAATACTCCTATAATAACTCCTGATTTTTCTTTTACTATTGAGAAAAGACTAAATACCATTGGAAAAAGAAAATACCTTTTTTGTTTTCATTCATTTGAACAATTGGTAGAGGAATATAGCAACATAAAAATTGAGACTATCAAGGAATCAACTATTTTACAAATTTCACATATAAGCACGGTAATAGATAAATCCATTGAATTTTTAAACACGTTATCAGGTATTTATCTTGAAAGACAAACCAGCAAAAAAAATCTAATAGCTTCTAGCGTAATAGAATTTATTGACAATCAACTTATTTCAATAACTGATTCACTCTCCTATTCAGAAAAAAAATTGCAAGATTTTAGAGTCTCAAAAAATATCATGAACCTGGAAATGCATACTGAATATTTTTACGGTCAATTGCAACAACTTCAAAATGAGCAGGCTAGCCTTCTTGTAAAATCAAGATATTTCAAGTATTTGAAAGAATACATGATGAACAATAAGGATATTAAAAACTTAATAGCTCCTTCATCCATGGAAATTGATGACCCTTTGCTAAATTCTGCAATTATGGATTTAACAAGATTAACAACTGAAAAATCTGAATATGAATTCAATTCCAAAAAAGGACATCCCTTGCTAAAGTCTCTTGATATGAAAATTGAAAATCAGAAAAACCTTGTTTTTGAAACAATAGAAAACATTGAAAACAAAAACAATATATTAATCAAGGAAATAAACCAAAGAATAAATAAATTTTCAAATAAAGTCAGCATTCTTCCTGAAACTCAAAGAAAATTAATTGATATTGAACGTAAATATAAATTAAACGATGCAATTTATACTTACTTGCTCACGAAAAAATCCGAAATGCAAATTACTAAGGCATCAAATTTTCCTTCGAATGAAGTAATAGATCCCGCCAAACTAACCAGTCAATCTCCAATTAAGCCTAATAAAAAAATAAATTACCTTATATCGCTCATACTCGCTTTATTCATTCCTGCCGGTTTTATCTATAGTAAAGAGATTCTTTTTAACAACAAGATATGTGAGAATAAAGATATCGAGGAAATTATTGATTCACCCCTTTATGGACATATTTTACACAATGATAAAGACCACTTGCAGGTAGTTTCAGAATATCCCTCTTCAACAATAACTGAATCTTTCAGATCCTTGCGCACAAACCTCCAGTTTACTGTTGGACAAACCAATAGGCAAGTAATTATGATTTCTTCATCCATGAGCAAGGAGGGAAAAAGTTTTATCTCTATGAACCTGGCATTATCATTGGCATTACTGGATAAGAAAGTAATTTTGTTGGGATTAGATCTAAGAAAACCTTCATTAGATAAATATCTTGGTTTAAAAAATGATAAAGGATTAAGTTTATACCTTAGTGATAATTGTGAATTTAAAGAAATTATTGTTCAAGGTAACGTTCCTAATTTAAAAATAGCCCCTGCAGGCCCTATCCCTCCTAATCCTATTGAATTAATGGCATCATCCAAGATGAAAGAATTAATCCTAAACTTGAGAAAAGAATATGATTATATTATTATAGATTCTGCACCTGCCGGTATTGTTTCTGATGGTTTCGAGCTTTTAAAACATGTTGATATTACATGTATTGTTTGCCGCCACAACTTTTCTAATAAACATATCTTTTATAAAGTTATGGGGGATTTTAAAAAAAGAAAAGCAGAAAATTTAGAAGTTATAGTAAATGATATAAAAACTAGCCAAAATGCTTATGGATATGGCAAAGGATATGGTTATGGTTATGGTTATGGTTATGGATACGGGTACGAACCAAACTGCAACAGAAAAATATGATCGCTAATTGAACCGTAAAATATTGTTAGGTAAAAAAAGAATATCCCATTATTTTGTTTTTAATTTTTTACATGCAATCATTCCCGCTTTGTGCCCCCACTATGGCAATGCTAGAAAGGTTGACAATTTCCCTCACGCTATTATCCATATGGAAAACGTGCACTTGCTTGTTGAGTCCTAATAGAAGGGGACCAATAATATCTCCTTCACCAATGGACTGAATCATTTTACTCGTTATATTTCCTGATGATAAATTTGGAAAAATAATGGTATTTACATCCTTGTCTCCCAACTTACAAAAAGGATACATGTTCTGACGCAATTGTTTATTGAATACCATATTGGCTTGCATTTCTCCATCAACAATTAGTTCCGGGTAGTTTTCATGCAATATTTTAATAGCTTCTTGCACCCTGAGCGGGCTACCTTCCCGCACCAATCCAAAATTTGAATAAGAAACAAAAGCTATCACCGGTTCAATATCTAATTTACGAACTTGCTCTGCTGCAAGCAATGTTATTTGTACCAAAGTATCAGCATCAGGTTTAATGTTCACACTGGTATCAGAGAAAAATAAAGGACCTTTTTTGGTCATAACCACATACATACCGGCAACTTTATTGGTTATTTTATTACATCCCAATACTTGAACTGCCGGGCGAATTACGTTGGCATAATTCCCATAACAACCTGCCACAAAAGCATCCGCCTCATTATTTTCCACCATCATCACTCCATAATATTCATGATGATTCATAAGATTTCTTGCCTGATCAAGGGTAATGCCTTTCCTATGGCGCTTTGAAAAAAATTGTTTAGCAAATTTCTCCTTTTTCTCTATATCTTTTGCATAATCAACTATGTTCAAAGGGTTGAGTTCAATTCGGTTATCTTTCAAAATCTTTTTTATTTTTTCCTCATCACCCAATAATATGGGATGGGCCATTTTCTGGTGTTGTAAAACTTGCGCGGCTTTCAGCACGTTGTAACTATTAGCCTCCCCCATAACCAAACGTTTAGGACCCTGCTTGGCCTTGTTTTGTATTTCGCTGATAAGTTGGTTATCTATACCAACCCTTTCCCTTAAAATATTCTGGTATTCCTCCCAATTGGTAATTCTAGATCTTGCCACACCAGATTCCATGGCTGCCTTGGCAACAGCAGGTGCTACGGCTGCAATCAATCTTGGATCCAAGGGTTTGGGGATAATATATTCTTTGCTAAAATATAAAGTTTTGGCATCGTATGCCCGACTAACTGAATCCGGAACATCTTCTCGAGCCAAGCCGTCTATCGCATAAACAGCAGCTATGTGCATCTCTTTATTAATAGTAGTAGCTCTTACATCCAAAGCACCTCTAAAAATAAATGGGAAACCAAGCACATTGTTCACCTGGTTTGGATAATCAGATCTTCCCGTAGCAACAATTATATCTGATCTTGCCGCAATTGC
>CAZOSQ010000378.1:0-3832 GCA_964582245.1 uncultured Bacteroidales bacterium
TAAATTTCAAAGGGTGCCCGGGAGCAAGAAAAAACCTATGCCATTGGATGAGTAGTTCTTTAAAATGATATTTTAAAAAATAAAATAATTAGCCGAACGTAAAAAAAGAATTTTACCTCTAAAAAAGGATCATCGAATGTGACGTAACTTCATACTGGATGAAGATGGTGAAAAACTTATTACAGTATTGACAGTAACAGGATTTAACTTCAGAAAATTACACTGGTGATTAGAAGCCGAAGATTTTGATATTTTTGCGATCACAAATCTGATTATAATGTTAGTGAAATTTGCTGCTTAAAGGGGCTTTTCAGGTGCAACCAATAGAAATTTTTCTAAACCTTCACATCAAATACAGTGTAAACAAGCCGCTTGGCATCTCTTTCCGGGTTTCTCAAGGGAATCAATTGTCTTATCAATATATTCTCATCTTTTTCAATCACTTCCAACAGGGCAAAATATAGTTTATCCTGTTTTTTTATGGTAATTCGTACATCGAGGTTATCCTTTGAAAAATTTTTCTTGATCCAGTTAACATCAAACCTATCTATCTGCTCCTTGAGGGTGGCAATGTGCGGGTAACCATCTTCATTCTTTATTTCCAAATTAAAAGACATTGTCAATCCTGAATAAGGGACTAGTTGGGGAAATGATTTATAAAAAGATAATAAATGAGTTTGATACTTGCTTTCGTTCTTTTCTTTTTTATAAACCCGGGCCATTAATTCATTCGTGCGACCCATAAGCAATTTTTCGTTTTTCTTATCCAAGTAATCATCGGTCAACACGCTTTTACATAAATTTAAACATTCCGGGTAATTCTTTTTTTTATAATGCAACTGGGCCAAAAAGTACCTGAAATATTTTTTAATGTTTTCCCGCTTCTCCTCTTTTAATAAATCATAAAATTTTTTACTAAAAAAATTCGTGCTTTGATTTTTTACCAGTGGCCAAACTTCATCCCATATTATATTAGATTCCGTGGAAAACAATTTATACACGATTATTTCCCTTTCGGGATTGTTGCTAAGAAAATCGGATAAACCCAACATAATTCCAACCTTCTTGATATAATATATCAAGATATCGACCAGGTCAGAAAAAGAATACCAGGCATTTTTATTCTCGAATTTTATCTCTTCAATTTTCCGTTGGGTATTCTGGTAAGTTAATAAGTTTGATACAAAATCGTAATAAATTTTAGTCCAAGAAGTGCCAATGTGCATTTCTTGAAAATTTTTAGCTTTTATCAAGCTAACCAGGCTAGCATTATTATTACCCCCGTAATAATAAGCCCTGGAAAGGGCCAGGTTATGCCAGCCAAATCCTGCCCGGGATCCATACTTGTTGATATCTTCCTCGAGCACGGATACTCCTTCGCCGGGATTTCCCTGGTAAATATCAATCATGGATAACCACACGTTCATTTCCTGTACTGATTTATCTTCCGGGTCCACGTATTCTTTTGATTTCAGGAAATACCTGTCTGCCTCCTCAAATTCTCCCGTTGCCAGTTTAAATATCCCGTAATTGTTGTAAATGGCCTGGAAAGAACCCTCATAGAAATAAGGAGATCCTTGTGATCTCTTGTAATAATTGATAACCTTCTTAAAAAAATAATCGGCAGTATCAAATTTACCCGGGTGATAGGAATAAAAAAGAGATTGATCGAAATGTACCCCATATTTTTTTTGCTTAATAAAATATTCTTGAAAAACTGTTTTCATCGTGTAATAGTGTCGCTGGTAATGCATCATTGAACTATCAATATAGGCGAATGACATATCTAAGTTTTCATAAACGTCATTTTTTAAAAAGGCATATTTTGAATCCCTATTGTTCCCGGTATGCATCCTATTCCGGTAATAGAGCCAGGCAATTTGATTCTCGGGTTGAGAAAAATAGTACCACTGCATCTTGTAAGAACGAAGTTTTTGCAGGATTTCCAAGGCTTTAGAAGGTTCTTCCATGTAGGTATAACACCTGCTCAACTGCGTACATATCATCTCGAAATCCATTTGGCAAGGAATGATGTCCTCGTACAAGGACATGTACTCGAAAACATTGTAGTACCTCTTGCGAAGCGTGTAAGTAAATTCTCCTTCAAATAATCCCAGGGCTTTTTCAAGCGGTTCTATTGCTTTTTTGTATCCGTCAAAATCGGCTGCGCGTTCAAATGAATACAAGCCCTTGTACATGTAACCCACGTAATAGGTTGTATCTAATTCAATAAAATGTTGATATTTCAATTGAACTTCTTCATCAAAATACCATAAATCAGCTCTTTCTTTGATAATTTTATACCGGTTACGTTTTGAACTGATGGAAGATTCCTTTTGTGATAATACAGTTTGACCCGTAACCAAGAAAAGGGTTATCAAGCATAACTGCCAACACTTTAGCACTTGGTATTTCTTATTCTTGTTCATTCAATTAATCCCTATTCATTTTGGCTTACCTGTTTATTAACTAGCTGTTTCTAATTTCAACCTGGTCAAACGATCCATTTCAGTCTCAATTATGCTATTCAAAACATTTTGTTCGGCATCCCTATTTTTAAATATTAAGCGATGCAACAATACTTCTTTACCAATATCTTGGATATCATTTTCTATCACATAGGATCTATTATTTATCAATGCGTAGGCTCTCAAGCATTTTAAAAATATGATGCCACTTCGGGTAGAAGCACCGAGTTCTATTTGCGGATGTTTCCGGGTTAAGGTGACTATATTCCTCACTCCATTCATAATTTCAGGATGAACATACACTTTTCCCGCTTCTTTTTGCAAAGTGACCAGGTCCTCGTATAGCAACACCGGCTTGATGTTTTTATCTATACTGTTTATCTCCCCGTAATTTTCATAAATATTCAATTCTACTTCATCGGAAACATAACCGAAATTTATTTTCATGAAGAAACGGTCAAGTTGAGCTGCTGGTAATGGATATGTTCCTTCTATTTCTATAGGATTTTGCGTTGCGATGACGAAAAACAGGTCATCCAGGCGATACGTAGTTTCTCCAATGGTCACCTGGTTTTCGGCCATACATTCCAATAACGCGGATTGTACCTTGGGTGAAGCCCTGTTGATTTCATCAGCCACAATAATATTTGCAAAAAGTGGGCCTTTCTTGAAAACAAAATCTTTTCTTGAATCATCGAAAATATGGATCCCGATCAAATCCATGGGCAAAAGATCGGGGGTAAACTGGATACGTTTGAAAACAACGTGCTTGTTTTTTCCTGTTTTTCCCTTATTACCTGGCATATAATTATCAATGATAAACTCGCTATTCCTGTCAGCAATAGAAAAAGCAAGCGTCTTTGCGGTCATGGTTTTCCCCGAGCCAGGATTATCTTCTATCAAAATATGTCCACCGGCTATCAAGGTGGTGACTATTTTCATGATTTCAGTATCCTTGCCTTTAATGGTTTTTTTAATATTTTCAACCAACAATTTAGCTTTTTCTACATTCGAAAGATCTATACCCGATGGGCTGGACATGTTGTTTTCCATAGTATTTATTTTACTCGTTTATTATTTCTTATATATCTTATAATCACTGGAAAATTGATAAACCCGGTTATTAACTTGAATACAGGAACCTCCCGTGTGATAGATAAATGAAACTGGTTCCCGAAATTTCGAATCTGCTTCTTTTCATCATCGCTTAATTCTTCTTGGGAGTATTTCAATTTCAAGTAAATAACAACAAATTTCCCATAATCCATTGGAAATTTTGTATCCACTTTTTGACTGGCGAAATCATACAAGGAAAGTTTACCCCGTACATAACCCAGCTGGTTTAAAATAAAAATAACAGCTTT
>CAZOSQ010000379.1:0-3820 GCA_964582245.1 uncultured Bacteroidales bacterium
TATTATCACCACGAGCCCGAGAACCATAAAGGTATATAATTGCACCATTATCTACTTGGAGAACGGTAGATTTAAAAGCAGTGATTACCTTTTCTTTATCCATAGTTCAATTACTTATAATTACAAGATTAATAAAAATTAACTATAATGAGGTCGTTTTTTAACCATTAAGCCCGAACATCCCTATACCCGCAATTGCGTTTATATCTATTTATAGCGAAACTTATTTTTTGCTGCAACCACCCTAAAGTTTGATCATTCTTGAAATTATATTGAAGCCGTTTTGACTTTTATGGGAGTTTACTTATAAGAACCAATTAATTGTCAAATGTTAACCATTTAAAACCGGTTGGTGGGCATTACTGGATTCGAACCAGTGACCCCTACCCTGTCAAGGTAGTGCTCTAAACCAACTGAGCTAAATGCCCGGTATGAAATACATGTGCAAAAGTAATAAAAAAAGTTATTCTCGCAATGGGAATCTTTATTTCAAGACATGCTTATGTGTATGTATAATATTTTTAGCAAGGTTTTTCAAATGTTCATTGGTATCAAAAATTAAATCTTCATCTGTTGGAAATGGCAAGGGTTTTATGGAGCATAGTTTTTTTGATTCGTTCCCAAGTGCATCAAGATCTCCCCTGGCTTCACCAAACCTGTGTTCAAAAATAGTTTCTGCCATGATGGGTTCTGTCTTGATCAACTGTTTTGAATGATTATCGTAAAAATCCAATGTCCCGGTTAATTTGGCTGATTTTGTCATTGTTACTTCTAAAACAAAACCTTTAATGGTAGCATACTTGGTAACTTTAATATCATTACCCAGGGTATCTTTCATCACATTTCCTTTTTTATCCAGCACATATTGCCATCCATCTTCAATTTCCTTGGTTTCCACGTATTCTCTTTCTTTTACTAGCCCGGGCGAAACAACAATGCTTTTTAATCTTAGTAAGATGGTATAATCATAATAATTGTTTTCGACAATTCTTGTATCATAATTGATCCACATCGAATTAACATCTTTCAAACTTATTTTTTTAATTTCTGTTTCAAAATTTCTTGGCAACATGATATTGGTTTGATTCAATATTTTAAAATTAACATGGGTTATACCCTTTTCCAGGGCTTCGTTCAAGAGGTTATCAATATTTTGGTAGGTTGGGTACAAGTTTTTCACTTTTTGAAAATTATAATATGCCTCGCGTGCACTGAATCGGTCGCCTTTAAGTAGCTCGTTGGTTCCATTTTTATAATAGAAATCAGCTGCTTTTTTTTTCGCTTCAATAATCTCCGAATCATAATCTATTTTCTTAAAATTAATTTGGTTTAATAAGTTGGGATTAAGACGTTCTAGTTGCTGTTGCCTGTATTTTAACCGATTATAAAGGCTGTAGATGTCATCCCAGGCGCTAGGATCATGAGATTCTTTTAAAAATTTCACTTGATCATTATCTTTTTGGTTAGCTATCCTATAAGCCTCCTTAAGTACATTTAATTCATCTACGTTACCTGGTTTCTTCACCAATTTTTTCACGGATTTTTGTATGGCACCATCGTAATTTTGGTTCTGAAGCATTTTTTTTGATGACGTGCACCCTGCTATCATTGTTAATAAGATGATATAAAACGCTATCCTTTTCATTTGATAAGATAAAGTATTTAATTAGATCCTCGTAAAAATAGTAAAATGTTATTTCTTTTACGACCAGTGGTTGATTTTGTTTTGTAACCATATGAAATTTTCTTTAATCATTTCCTTGTTAGGGAAAGCAGCGCATGAGGATTTAATTCGAATAAATTATATTAAAGGGGTTCACGATTTACCCCGCGAGGATTCACGATGAATCCCGAAGGGCTCAACGAAGATAATTTAGCATTCCAAAATTCATGTCCGTTTCCTGGATTTATAAATAAAAGAGATTTCTTATATTAATTTTTTTATGTAAATTACAAACGAATCCAATTAAAAAAAACCTGTTGAATATTTTGATCAGGGGATTTAAAAAGATAAAAGGCTGGGTTAAAGATTTGTTCCAAGAGGAATTAGGTGACCTTGCAGAAAATGGATTTATAAATGAGGATGAAAATGTCGTGTTGTAACAAGAAAAAGTATAATACATGAAAAGATTTTCTACTAGTTTTGTTTTCTTTTTACTTGGATTATTAATATTGCTGAATTTTGTAAACATGTACTATACTGACATGTTGGGAATTGATTCTATTTCTTTTCTTACAAAGTTACGCGAAATGATCAGCCCTAAAGAACTTATTTTAGCTAATTCCCGGTCCACCTCACCTTTATTAATTTGGATTACAAATTGGTTTTTTTCAATATTTGGCAAATCCACTTTTGTTTTTCGGCTTCCTTCATTAATTTTCATGGTGATCGCTATTGTATCTACTTACGGGTTGGCCAGGATTTATTACGGGGGTAATGGAGCTGTTTATTCTTCATTAATTTTCACCACATTTTTAGGATCTTTTTTTTTGGTCCAGGAATCCCGTGCAGAAATAATTCTCATGGGTACCATCTTATTTACCATATGGCAAAATGTGTTATTCATCAAAACCAATAGATTTTTTTTCCTTGTTTTGGGTTCGATGGGATTAGGTTTTTGCATACTTGCCGGGGGACCCATCGGGATGATCATTCCGTTGGCTTCCATTGGTCTTGAACTTGTTTTCAAAAAAGATGGGGCAAATCTATTTAATTGGCAATGGCTTCTTGGTATTCTTATCATGATCATTACAATTTCCCCCCTGATCTTCTTGCTATACCAGGAAATAGGAAGCCAAGGGTTAAGGTATTTTTTTTGGCTACAACTTTTTAAGGGGGGAGGGATGGATGCTTTTGCCAATATAAATATATTGTGGGTTTCCTTTTTACCTTGGATTTTTTTAGCTTTTATTTCATTTACCAGGAATTTGGGTGTCCTATTATTAACTGGGTTCCGTTCCTTCTCGGTTCCAGAAATAATAAGTACTTCTGCCATTACGATAATTATAATAATCTCCTTGTATTTAACCTCTTCACTTACTTACCTGGTATTTTTAATTTTACCTTTTTCAGCTATTCAAATCGGTGGGATGATTGATCATGTTATTACCAAAACACGAAATACAAAAGCTTACCGGGTTTTAAATTTTTTCCAGGTTACCATTGCTGTCTTACTTTGGATAAGCATGGTTTTGGTAGGAATACTTGTTTTTCCAATGCAAAATGTAGCAATTTGGCTTGTATTGGGTTTTTCTTTTATTGTATTCATTTTCTTTCTTCTCGCACTGCATAGTAGGCCAGTTAATATAATTGTCCCTTCTATTGTTACGGTTGTTGCTTTTTCTCTTTTTGTCAATTTTCATGTTCATTCCAACTTAATGAATTATGTATCAGAAAAACAGGCGGCTTTACATGCTACCAAGAATAATATATCAAATTCCAGTATCTATTCTTATCTTTTGCCAGGACAAGAATTTGTGCAATATTTTTTTGGATCGGGAGCGGGATATATTATGAAAGAGAAGGAATTACAGGAAATCATTGGAAAGAAGAAAGAAATGTGGATTTTAACCTCGGAAGATGGAAAAGAAAAAATAGAAACGATGAACCTAGACTTTAAAAACTTCCAGGAATTTGATCATTTCTATCCCGCACCCCTGTATGAATTTTTTCATCCGGGGTTAAGAACCACCTTACTTGAAAAAAGGTATTTTGGAAAAGTTATCTTAAAAGATGAACAACCTACCCCGTAATTTTTTATATGATAAAAAAGAATTAAATGAGTTGGTGGATTTACCTTGTAATAGTTTTTACAACATG
>CAZOSQ010000380.1:0-3811 GCA_964582245.1 uncultured Bacteroidales bacterium
GTTAGCGTAGATATCTCCGGGTACATATAAATAAATGTTCATGTTATCCACCTGTCCCGGGTTCGGATAAATAGAAAGCTTCATGTCTTTCTTCTCTTTACAGCAGCTAATGATATTGGTTTCCGTTCCTAACCCATTATAAATAATATCGTCCTTGCTTGTAATTGACCCGGAACTATTTCTCATTTCTACCTGGACAATACAAGTATCTTTTCCTGGTAATTGCCAAGCTATACTTGATTGGAAAGGTTGCCAGTTGCTCCAGGAATCATTTTCATTTCTAATTCTCATTTCATCAAATTTACCTTTCCCGTAAATATATAAGTTTACTCTTGTATCGGAAGTTTGATAAGCTTCGTCGTTGATGACTATTGGATAAATATTATTTTTCTTTCCAAAATCCTGTACCCAGCAATGTTTTAAAGAAATAGAATTTTTATGATAATATCCTACCCCTATTTCCCTGAAGTTACTGTTGATAATATTTTTATAATGATTTTCACTACCGACCCATGCTTTATGAACTTTAGAAGGGGTTGAGTAACCATAGGCGATATTTTCACCAATGGCATCATATGAATAAAAACTCTTCAATCTGTCAAAAGTTTTGCAAGTGATATTGCTATCTGCATCACGCGATTCATGGCTGAAATAATAGTTTTCACCCATATCTTTGGCATGGAATCTCGCGGAATTGGTTAATTGATCATTTTTCTTCAAGGGAGGTAATTCTTTCTTTCTTCTCTCAGCATTAACAAGTTCTATAATCGTATATTCATAAGGAATATTAACTGGAACAACTTTTTCTGCGCCTGAAGTGCATCCTTCGACAGTACCAGATTTCACGTTCTCTCCCGAGAATTCAAAAACCTGCGAATCTAAATGATTATATACTAAACATATGAAAACAAGTAGAAAAATAATGCGGATCATATATTTATTTTTTGATCCAATAATATACATATTTTTTCATTAATCACTTCTTCCCGGTATAAAAATTTACAAATTTGTTTCACAGAATTACACATAGAATATTTCCTACTAATTCAGCATATTATTTTAAAACTGCGAATATCCAGTCCACTTGATTACGCTAAGTCAAAATCAAAAAGCCCCAATTATAAACCGGGGCTAATTCATGCATTCGTCTTATCTTAATTAAAATTCATCAAAAGATACCTGATCCTTGGCAATTCCAAATTGATCCAGCATGGAAAGAGATACACTGATCATGGCTGGCGGACCACAAAGATAATATTCAAGGTCACGGGGATTTTTACATTTATCCAAGAATTCAGCTTTTAGTACCTCATGGATGAATCCATTGAAAAATTTAGGATTTTTATTATGACCTGGTTCCGAAAAAGCAACTTGAAATGTGAAATTTTGATGTTCTTTCGCTAGTTTTTCAAAATAATCCTGGTAAAACAGTTCTTTTTCAGAACGTGCACCATACCATAAACTAATTTTTCTACCTGAATGAATCGTCTCAAGCAAGTAAGACAAATGCGACCGCAAGGGAGCCATTCCGGCACCACCTCCCACGTAAACCATTTCTTTTTGTGAATCTTTGACATGAAAATCACCGAATGGTCCATATACCTTCACAGTATCACCAGCTTTTAAATTAAAAACATAAGATGATCCAATTCCAGCCGTGAAATTCATTCCCGCGGGAGGTAATGCTATACGAACATTGAATCGCAAATCTTTCTCCTTACCCGGGTTAGAGGCCATGGAATAGTTCCGGGTTAAAGTCACATTATTTTTTACCCTGTATTTAAACAAGTTGTTTTCCTGCCATGTCTTAATATAGGGTTCATTGATATTAATTTTCTCGAAATTTAATTCATAAGGAGGAATTTCAAACTGAACGTATTCACCCGGCTGATAATCAACACCAATATTCCCGGTAGGCTTAAGTACAAGTTCCTTGATATACGTGGAAACATTATTATTACTAACCACGGTAAACAAAGTTGATTTGCCAAGAACTTTTTGCTCTTTCGCGGTAGAAGAATTTACATCAATTAAAATTTTCCCGTCCCTGGTAAGTACCGGGTAGGTTTTTAAACCGACACATACCGGTGGGCGTTCGGGATTCCCATTGGTAACATTGAATCTCCCATTGTGTTTTGGACATTCAACCTGGTCACCTATAACCAAGCCATCCGATAAATGTGTGTTTCCATGAGTACAAATACCATCTGTAGCATAATACTTATCTTTTTGGGTACGGTAAACCGCGTAAGTTTTATTTTGATAATCAACCCTAAGTACATCAGAGGGTTGCAGTTGACCTATTGCACAAACTTCCACCAATCCATCTTCGGTCATTTTGATTTCATCTTTTACGAAATTTCTAGCAGTTTGATCTTGATTTAAAGAAGAAGTAGGGATCTTACGTGTTACATGATAAGATGGATCTTTTACCTGGCGCAACAAGGCAGGTATAATTTCTTTATAAGTCTCAATTAAACCATTGTATGGCTTGGGACAATCATGCTTCATTAAATTGTGTAGTTTGGGCAATGCATGGTAAGGAACCAGCGGAAACATATGGTGTTCAACATGATAATTCATGTTCCAATATAAATAACGATGGATTCTATTCATATAAACAGTTCTACAATTGAGCCTGTGGTCCAGTACGTTTTCCGCCAGCCCGGCATGTTGTGTCAACCCGTATATAGGCATGAGCCACGATCCCAAAAATGTTGGTAACCCAATAAACATTAAGGGCAAAATAGATTGAAAATATATTGATAATCCTATGACAATTAAGAAAATCAAGACATAAATTCTTGCCCGCAGGAATACCTTTCCATGTTCGAATTTCGGCACGTAGGTAGCCACTTCTGGATCTATTTTCCCGGCAAAATGACGCAATAATTTTTTGCCTTCTGCAGGAACATGTTTTAACATGAACAAATTTAAAATTATCCCCTTTATATCCGGGGGACGGGGAACCGCAATTTCAGGATCTCTCCCGCGAATAATAGTGTCGCTATGATGCCTGGCATGGCTGTATCTCCACGGAACGGATTGCCTAAAGACCATGAAGGAGGCTATCTCGTACAAAACATTATTCATCCAGTCACTCTTAAATGCCGTTCCATGGCTGGATTCATGCCAACGGGAATCTGAACTGGATGCATATATTACACTGTAAACAAAGTAAGGCAGTGCTGCCCACCAGGTACCCCATAAATAAAAAAACAGGTAACCGGATCCAAATAATAATCCAAACCACAATAAAGTATCTCTTATAGCCGGTCCATTTCGGCGAACGAGGAGTTCCTTCATTTTTTCCCTGGGAATGGGTGTTGTGTACCAAGTTGCCCCAGCGAGGCCATTATCAACGGCTAATTGGCTTTCGGCACCCAAGAGACTGTAATCCCTTATTTGTTTTTCAATTATACTGGTTGATTTTTTTACCCGGATGACTTGACCAGGTTCTTGAGATTCTACTACTTTTCCTGTTTCCATAATAGTTATTATGTTTATAAAAGCAATTTTTAAACACTAAAAAAGCTTGAATGTTCAATTTCTATCAAAATTTTTAGCGTTTCGGGTAAAATCATCTATTAAAGGTCAGTTGAAAAAAATGATAAATTTTTTAAAGATATTCGAGAAAATTTACGAAGAATTTAAATCCTAAAAACCACTATACAAAACAATGATGAAATCATCATTCATGCAATTGATAGTAAAGCTTTCCAGGGAATGTAAAAAAAAAAGAAGGTACTACTATTTATTTAATGGAAGAAAATATACTTTGCCCCAAGCTTGTAGGTTATAGGGCATATGG
>CAZOSQ010000381.1:0-3808 GCA_964582245.1 uncultured Bacteroidales bacterium
GTGGTTCCCATTTTCATGATTGCACCTTTACCAAAATTCTTTTCGATTACACTTACCGCGAGTTCAAGCGACTTAAGTTTTTCTTTGTTGATTTCTTTTTTTTCCATAAAGTCTTTAAATAAAATTTACCTCCTGAAACAGGAATTAATAATATAACCGGGTAAGTTTTTAAGCTTTTGCAGCCCTATTTATTCTCCCGGTATTTACGAGTCTTTTAATTCATTTAATATTTGATTGGTATGATTTTTCGTATCCACCTTGGTGAATATTTTTTCAATTGTACCATCTTCTCCTATTATGAAAGTTGTTCTATGGATACCGAAATACTTTTTCCCATAGTTGTTTTTTTCTCCCCAAACACCATAATTATTGGCAATTTCATGTTCAGTATCTGCCACCAGATCAAATGGCAAGCTATATTTATCAATGAACTTTTGATGTGATTTTTCATTATCCGGGCTTACCCCTATTACTTCAAACCCCCTGTTGGTAAGGTCTGAATAGTTTTCTCCCAGGTTACAAGCTTCTGCCGTGCAGCCAGGGGTATCATCTTTCGGGTAAAAATATAAAATAACTTTTTTTCCTGTTAATACTTTTAAAGAAATTTTTTCACCCTTTTGATTTATTCCTTCAAATTCGGGGGCTTTATCGCCTTCTTTTAAATTTGTCATGATTAAATGTATTGGTTAAAAATATGATTAATTTAAATTTTATCAAAAGTGTTTTCCATTTATTTTATAAATTGCCAAACAATTTCTTATCATGTTAATAAATTGAGTGGGTTCACAGTTTTTTCAAATGTTTGTTACATGTTAAAAAATAGTTTTCAACTCCTTATAATGTTTTTATAATTTTGCATTTTAATTTTTATTTTAGAACTGCTGGATGTTTAAATATTTTAAAATATTTTTTTTCCTTGTCGCATTAACAATATTTTTAGATAAAAGTTTTGCACAGGAGTTGCAAGCACCCGGGCATGAGCAGGATTATGCCAATGCATTGTTTTTTTTTGAAAAGGAGCAGTTTAACGAAGCTTTGCCATATTTTTTCTCATTGCTTGAGAAATACTCGAAAGATCCTTATTATCAATATTACACGGGGATATGCTTTGTTAGGTTAAACTTAAACCTTTCTTGGGCTGTCGATTTATTACAAAAGGCATCTTTTAAAGATGTGCCCAGTGATGTCTATTTTTTCCTGGCACGTGCATACCATCTTAATTTTCAATTTAATGAAGCTATAGAATATTATCAAAAATTTAAACTCTATGGCAAAAAAAGAGATATACAAGAATATGATCCGGATTTATTCATAGAACAGTGTAGGACAGGAAAGGATCTTTCCCTTGAACAAGCAAAGTTGAAGGTTGTTTCTAGGATTATTGTTTCTAAAAATAACACGGATAGTGTATTAAACTTGTTATTCAACGGTGAATTTATAAGAATTCCCACGGAACTTGAACCCACCGACCTTAATCATGCTCAATTCATTGTTAATTATTTTCCTGCTGATGGTAAAAAAGCTTATTTTTCGGCATATTACCCGGGAAATGATCAGCAGTTTGATGTTTTTGAAGTACAAAAGAAACAAGGTGAATGGTCTACACCACAAAATCTTGGGTTAATCATTAATTCCATGTATGATGAGAAATATCCCTTTTTAGATTCTTCCAGCAATACCCTTTATTTTTGCCACGACGGACCGGGAAGCATGGGGGGGTATGATATTTTTAGAAGCATCTACAATACGGTGACTGGTAGTTGGAATGAGCCTGAGAATATCGGGTTCCCGGTCAATTCCACGGCAAATGATTTCTTGTTCATAACCAGGAATGATAGCTTATTTTTCTTTTCGGACCGGTTTATTCACCGTGACAGTGCATATTTCTATACAGCCCTCATGCTGCATGAAAAAGAAACCAGCGTTTTACCGGATCAACAGTTGGTTGATATAGCAAAACTACCAGTAACTGGCCAACCAGTATTGGAAATGGATTTTGAAAAAGTGGTGGAAAAAAACAATGAGAGGAAAATAAAATCTTACGAAGAAAATATAGATAAAGCTTTGAAATACCAGGTTAAAACAGATTCCTTGGTTCGTCTATCTTGGGAGAAGAGGTTGCATGTGCGGGTCCTTGCTGCAGGAAAGGAAAGAAATATCTTATTTAGGGATATAAAAGAGCTTGACCATGAGGCAGAAAAATATCAAACCATGGCAGATATTCATTTCCAGCATGCCCGGGAAATAGAGTTAAACGAGATGATTAAGGAAGTTAATGGTTTTCAGAGCAATATTGAAGAACTGGCCCTGAAAGATAAAGAAATAAAAGATGGTGTGGATCCAGGTAATGACAAAGGTGAAGGGAAGGAAAAAAATCCCGGGATAAAAGATTTGATCGATGTTTTTATTATCCAAGATGAATCACCTTACTCGGATGAAAAACCTTTTCCATTGGATGTTAATATTGAAGAAGGACTTATTTATAAGATACAGTTGGGGGCTTTCAGTCAACCCATTCATTGGGATAAATTCGGTGGGATTTTTCCAATTACAGGGGAGGTTATCGCGGACAGGGGGATTACTAAATACTATGCAGGACTTTTCACCACGTCAACTGCCACTATGAATGCTTTAAAAAAAGTAAGGGAATACGGGTATAAAGATGCTTATATTGTCTCTTATTTCAATGGCAAAAAAGTTTCTCTTGGGCGGGCACATGATTTGGAAAAAACTTTTTAAATTTCCTTGTCAATCAATTCTTTAGCTGAAAGAAAAAAAATGATTTTATCCTTGGGATATAATTTTTATAAATATTTTTTGTTTATTGATTTGATTTACTATTTTTGTGCTTCTTTTTTATTTGGGGCTGGAGAGGAATTCTTTTTAATCTAAGTAATAAATTAGACAGTCCAAAGGTTCTTTTAAAAAAATAAATAATGAGGATGATGAGAGAATTCATTATTTGTTAAATTTAAATAGGTTTTATCGTTTAAATCCGGGAAGATGGTGGATTACTGATTCGCCCCTGACGGATGCTAAACAGCGTACAATCCATTAAAAAAACTGGAGAGATGGGTGAGTGGCTGAAACCACCGGTTTGCTAAACCGTCGTACTGGGACAACCGGTACCGGGGGTTCGAATCCCCCTCTCTCCGCATAATGTTTGTTCTTTTAGTGTTGAAGGTTTGGTGAGTGAGTTGTTGAAAGAGAACAATAGTTATTAAGAGTATATGAATCGTTTTATTTAATATATATGATATGTTTGATTTTGAAAAACTTGATATTTACCAGTTGGTAAAAGAAATAAATATTAAAGTTCTTAAATTTCTTGAAGAAGTATCTTTGATGGATTCATACATCAAGGACGAATGGAAAAAGAAAAGCATGGATATAGTGCTTTACCTGGTAGAAAGTACCGGTAGGATTCCCCACATAGAAAAACGGGAATACCTGAACAAGGCACGCGGAAGTGTTTTTGAATGCACCGCATTACTAGAAACAGTCAGGGGGATGGATAATATTCTTGATGGTAAATTCCAGGAGTTTTATGATGATTATGAAAAAGCTTCAAAAATGCTTCTCGGAATGCATAGGAGCTTTGATAGGAACAACAGGAGGAATTTTAACAATTATGAACAAGTGAATCAGAATGATTCAATGGAAGATTAAAAGTTAAATTCTTCTTAAATTTTTTAAACGAGATTTTAAAAACTGGATTTATTGGAACTCACTTCTTTCTAAAGTTTTGGAGGGATTAAGTATAGATCAAAAGTTCTTAAAATATTGAATATTTACCATTTATCGGGGT
>CAZOSQ010000382.1:0-2175 GCA_964582245.1 uncultured Bacteroidales bacterium
CTAAAGCATTGAAGAACTATACACCAGGCATAAAATTAGTAAATAGAAATCCCGGGAAAGTAAATTCAACAGACACCTTATTTCCTGCTGACCTAACAAAAAAAGAAGGCATATTTAAGGCAATAAAAGGCTCGGACATTACTTATGTTACAGTTGGTTTTCCTTATTCGACAAAAGTATGGAAGCAGACCTGGATACTTTTTATTCAAAACGTGATCGCGGCTTGTTTAGAATATAATTCAAAACTTGTCTTTTTTGATAATGTATATGCTATCGGGGGAGATAATGTAAATCACATCACGGAAGATTCCCCAATTAGTCCGGCAAGTAAGAAAGGTGAAATTCGTGCAGAAGTTGATACACGTATTCTTGAGCATATTGACAAAAACAATTTGCAAGCCATCATTGCAAGAGCACCAGATTTTTTTGGTGGCACTTCAAGGCAAAATAGCATGATCATAAATCTTGTATATAATAACCTTGTAAAAGGTAAAAAACCTCAATGGCTCTGCAATCCAAGAGTAATTCACTCCATGGGTTATGTTCCTGACCTTGCCAAGGGAACTGCCTTGCTTGGCAATACCCCGGGAGCTTTCAACCAGGTTTGGAATTTACCAACCGATACCCAAAAAATAACAGGCGAGGAATGGATAAATCTTTTTGCTGATGAAATGGGAGCAAAAAATAATTATACTGTTTTACCTAACTTTTTGGTCAAAGCCCTTGGATTATTTATTCCGGTTATGAAAGAAATCGCGGAAATGAACTATCAATATGATAGGGACTATTACTTTGACAGCACTAAGTTCAACGACTATTTTAATTATACACCGACACCAAATGCTATCGCGGTAAAACAAGCAGTTGAACAATTAAAAAGCACGGACTAAATAAAACAAGATGATTAAATTATGATAAAAATATTCCAAGTTCTTGTGAAGAATTTAATAAAAAGTAAATTGTTCAAATAATTGAATAAACAAATAGGCAAAAATGAGATTTAATCCAGGTGATGTAATTGGACATGATGAAAATTTATTTAAAATAGGCATGATCATAATTCAATGACTATGGCCTCCTTTAAATTTTGTTATGTTTGAAGAACGAGATCGCCTATTAGCAAATAATAACCCTTATGTGTCATTCAGGGAACCGCATACAATAACTTTAAACAATTATGATCGTTGAAATAACAACAATTGATAGAATCCGAAAATATCGGGCAGGTTATTTGAACTCATTACCCGGATTCCAGGAATTGTTCCTAGAGATAATGATAAATAATTCAGATTGTTATCTTCTTCAAGTTGATAATAAAGAGATTGGTTATGCCATTAGAAATCATGATGGTATTCTGTTAGAGTTTTATTTGATTGACAAATTTATCCCGGGGGCCAAAGAAATCTTTCGCCAGGTTTTAAAGGATTTATTCATTACGGAAATATATTGTAAATCATTTGATTCTTTATTACTTAGTAATTGTTTATCATGTTCTTTTTCTTATTCAGTTCTTGGGATCCTGTATCGTGATTATGTTGAGCCGACAATTAAAAGGGATTTGGAAATAAAGATAGAAAAATCAAGCCTATCATCAGTCGGTTTATTGCTAAGACAAGACGATTCAATAAGGGAACTTTTTGAAACAGAACAGCAATTATCTGGTTTCATAGAAAATGAAAATGTTTTTATCTTTATTAAAAATGACGAGTTAATTGGATGTGGAATGGTCATTCGGACACATTCGGATTGGGATTTCTGTGATTTGGGTGTATGGGTTAATCCTTTAAAAAGAGGAAAATCATTTGGTGCCCAAATTCTATTAAACCTCAGGGAATTTGCAATAAACAACAACATGAAACCGAGTTGTGGATGTGCCATAGAAAATTTGGCATCACAGAAAACTATTGAGAAAAGCGGATTTGTAAGTAGATATAGATTGATAAGTTTTAATACAGGATAAAGCACCAAATGCACAACACTTAAGTATCGTTTTCGGCTTTAGCCAAATACCCGTAAGTTGCCTGTCATGTGTACTTTCTGTTCCGCAGCAGGTTCGACACGGTGAACTAATTCGCCTCTCCTGTCTTATAAAGTATCAAAATAAAGCTATGAAACATCCATGTTTACAAAACACAAACTCTCCTCCCTTTACAAGATTCTTCCATTCCTTCGGGA
>CAZOSQ010000382.1:2275-3796 GCA_964582245.1 uncultured Bacteroidales bacterium
TGTTTACAAAACACAAACTCTCCTCCCTTTACAAGATTCTTCCATTCCTTCGGGAGTTCTGCACGTTCCTTTGAAGGTTTGGGTCTTCCTTGGATGGTATTTACCTGTTCTTCGGGACATTGACCCATCCTCCGCAAAGGTTTCAGAAGCCATTAAAAAAATAACCGGTAAAAAACCTTTCACTTGGACAGGTTTTTTCAAGATGTTATGCAGCGCCGGATAGAGTTACCGCTTCTTTGCTCCCATTCTTCTCATAAGCACTCGCGTAGCCCTTCAAACCTATCTTCATGTTTTCCAGAATACGAAAAATATTCCCTGTTTTGCCGTACAAATGGTGACAAAATAAGATGCATTCCACAAACTTCAACAGCTTTTCCTTGTCTGTCCCTTTAAAATACTATGATATTTTTCTATAAATAAAGATATGATGGAACATCCATGTTAATGATTTTTTTATAAATGTGATGAACGTCCAAGCTTGGATTATCACCTTTGAAAATTAATTTTATTATGATGAAATTCAGAATAATTTTTATTGTTGCGGTAAATTTAACTACTTGATTGATTTTACAAAAAAGAAAGATGCCTGGGGATTGATTTTATTCAATGGAATTGATAATCCGGTTTTATGGAATAATACAATAATGATTATAGCCTGGAGTTGGCAGGCTTTTTACCCCATAATTGGAAAACCTCGAAAGAAATCCAATAATTTCTAACTAAACCCCAAATATTATTTCTTAAAATACAGTGGGTTGGGTTGCTTCAAATAATTCAAGATTGAGATTTCATCTTTCTTGATCTCAAATTCATATAGAATACTTGAACCAATTACTGAAAATAGAAAAGTGTATGGTTTATTACATTACTTCTAATAAAGCCAATGAAATCGTTTTATATCTCCTCCATAATATCTTCATCACCAAGGGTAGGTGGTGGAATTAGGTGCGAATGCCCATCATCGTATAATTCACCCGATTCCTTTTTTATCTTGTAAAACGACTCCTGGAATCTTGATGTTACGATTACGTCATAATGATCATCCTCTTCACGGATCCTCATATCTGCATCAAATTTTTTTTCATCCAGGGAACCCACTTTAAAACTTTTGTTTATAGCATCAACGACAAATTGAAATTTCTCCTCGTTTTCCCCCTCTAGCTTGAAAACAGGAGCTTTTTCATTCAGTGATCCGGGAGGATTGGAAAAAATGTCACGGTATACCCTTTTCTTTACCAGGGAAACAAAGATGTTGTAACAATAAACCGAATTCTTCGGGAGAAATTTGATGGGATGAAGGAAAGAAACCAGGACCTCCTTGCTATTTGCCTTAATTTTGATTCTAGGAAAATGCCGCGGATCTATATCTTCATCCAATAGTTCCTGTGCTAATTGTATGATACGCTCCTTCCCCAGCTTGATAATTTCTTCTACTTCTTTTGTCATAATTAACTATACTTTTAAAATACCTTAAATCCGCAGATAAATAATTTGGTTGATAAAAATACAATTTTTAGGTTT
>CAZOSQ010000383.1:0-3793 GCA_964582245.1 uncultured Bacteroidales bacterium
GTGGAAACGGGAAACATTATCAATAGGCTGACCCTGAGAATTGGTGTTTTGGTAGTTGTTGAATTCAATGTTGCGCTGGTTATTGATAAATTGAGCATTGTTAGCTTGTATAATTCCACCCTGGTTGCCCGGGAAACTGAACAGCTGGCTTCCAACTTGAACAGCAGTAAGTGCATTTTCGATTACAGCACCATTGTTGAGTATTAGAGCACCCTGGTTTTGGAAAGTTTGTGGCAAATCAGAATTTCCCTTAATCTCAATACCTTGCCAAAAATCGTTGTCTTGGCAAGCAAAGGAATGGTTAGTTAATACCCCACCCTCAACATTTAAAATTCCATTTAGATGAACAACTATTTTTCTGTTGTTTAGAAATCTCAGGTTTACATCTTCCAGTAATAGATTAGCTCCAGGATGGATTTCCAGGTTCCGGTCCATCCGATAATCCACTTCGCACCATGTTTGGTTGCTTTCTGTTATTTTATAAGAAGGGGGTACAACATGAAAAGGATTTACACAATCGCCAGGTATATTGGCCTGTGAAGAAATATTGAAAGCAAAATGGCCGGGTACGTCTAAAATGGCATTGGGGGCTATGCAAAGATTCCCGTTTGCATTCACCTGAAGGATGCCATCAGATACTTGTTCATAAGTTGCACAATTGTCCAGGGTAAAAGTGCCGCCCTGCTCCACCAAAATTCCGGCATCTGAAGTAAGCTTTAATCGGGCATCGCTGTTAGCAAGAAAATTACCCCCATTATGGATAAGGATGTTTGCCGCCGATGTAAGTTTTCCCGTTAACTCCATGTCTCCGTATATGCTTATATCACTATCCTCTGAAATGCGGGATAATATAACATTGTTGCCTATAACCATACTGGCTCCATCATCAATAATAAACTTGCCGTTGGTGTCAAAATGGATTTTAGTGCCATTACTTATAGTTACAGTTGCATTGTTGGTAATCGTAATGTCGGTGCTGATATTGTATTCCCCATTTAGGGTTAAATCTTCAGTGATTTGATAGCCATGTGCCATAAGGTTGAGGGCGGGGTCGCCGAAATAATTAAAGTGAAAGAAAGAACCACTTAAAATTCTACCCTCAAGAATAAACTCACCCGTTATCATTGATAAATTGTGCCAAAGACTTTTGTTGAAAACCCACAACCCATTTTGCTCACCAAACAAATCGCGACTAGCACCAAAAAATCCTACACTTCCCGTTGGGCTGTTGGTGAAATACTCAGCCATACAATAATTTAAAGTATCTAACCAGCCCGTTTGACAAGAAAACGAAATTACAACACCTTGCCTGCTTGAATTTGTTAATTGTTGAAAATCATCATAATTGAATGTTTGCCAATGGTTTATTCCTCCGTGTCCATTATAATTAATCCAAATACTGCCTTCATTAAAAGCATTGATGTTGGCTTGTCTTACCCCTTCTACTCCAATTTGTGATGGTATTGGTAGAGTAATATTATAATCGCTTTGAATATATGCAGTATTGCTTTGTAATTCAGGAACAAACGTATCTAAATTCGAGCTATCATAGCCAGGAGTAAAAAGTACATTCTTCTTCCAAGCCTCAAACGTAGCTTCTGTTTCAAAGTAAATGGTTTTGTTAACAATATTATGCAATTTATGATTAGAATCGACACTAAACCTGCCAATGAAAAAATCACCCCAATTGGAATTTCCTTGAGGCACAACACGTGAATAGTAATAATCTGAGGGGACTTTTGGTCCCCATCCATAAGGGCCAGAATGCCTAAGCAACCCCGAAATTACCTTATAATCAACGCTTACATGGTCCCCATCAGCGCCTACCAGCAGTACATAGCCCAGCTTGCCATCATAAGTATTGTGGGCGGTGCCGTTGAGGTAAACGCTTTGCAAAAAGTTGCGGATGCGCTGTTCGGGAATATATTTATAAAGTTCGTCTTCTGTCTCATAAGGATATCCAACCGCATCGGAAATAACATGGGCAACATTTACAATGGCTACATCGAAGCCGTTGTAATTGGCACGGTGGTCAGCCAAAGCCTGTAAATCGGCGTTCTGGCTGTTGAAAAAAGCAGGGGCAGCAATTATCAGGTAGTCGGCTTCTATTTCACCTGAGGTATCGGTTACCTCTATCCAGCTTACCGAACCGGTTGATGATGAGCGGTCGTTGATGGATGCGCCAATACCACCTTCGGTATAATTGAGCATTACATTCTGGCAGATATTGCTGAAAATTCCGGTATTAACACTTACCTCGGTAGTGGGGTCGGTAAAGCTGAGCGTTACTTCAATATCGGTAAAAACCTGCAACTGCTCTGTAACAGGGTTGAACTGCACGGGGTAAATCCACACTTCTGCCATGCGCTGGCTTCGGATGCTGCCAACCTCAATGATTTCTCCAGTAAGGTGTGGAGTAAATGAATTGGTGCTGTAGGCGGTTTGGTCGATGGTGAATACTTCTTCCATGTAAACCGTGCCATCGGGGTTTTGCACCTCCTGGTATGCGGGTGCGGGATAAACCGTGTAATCTTCAAAATAGACGGGGGAGTTGGTTTGAAAAGTAATGTTTACTTCATCGCATTCGGGGATGGCGATAAGCTGCCTGATAACGGGAATTTCGGGGTGTCCCTCAGTAGTGGTGCGGATTTGTTTTGGCAGCCTAAGTCGCTGATATTCACCCCCCCCCATTGATTGCTTCTGTGGCATACATGCCGGGGGTTTGTACGTTGAATACCACAGCTGAGGTGTTGGACTGCTGCAGCGTAACCGTAGGTTCTTCGGGCGTGGTCTTGGTAAAGGTTACCCAGTTTTCTTGTGCAATCGTATTGCATAAGCCTGCTATGGCAATAAACAATACCAGTAAAAATTTTCTTTTCATAATAGATGTGTTTTTAGTGAATAATGAGTTTTCCGGTTTTTAATAAAAAGCCATCGGTAGTTAACCGGTATATGTACATGCCCACGGGTAAGTTTGAAATATCGTGGGTTGATAATTCGCTGTGGATGGTTTTTGACATAAGCTTTCGCCCGTCAATACTGAGAACTTCAAATAAAACATCGTTATATTTATGGAACTGCTGAAAGCTGAGCGTTATATTCCCTTTCGTGGGGTTTGGATATATACTGATGCCAGCAAATTCAGGGTTTGTAATACTGTTGATTAGCTGGAAGTTTGCCTTTAAAGTGCGGGTGCTATCCGCTGTGAAGTTTAATTCCGGCTCATCGCTGATGGGAATGCCATTTTCTGTCCAGTTTTGGAAAGTGTAACCCTCATTGGGTGCAGCCGACAAGTTAACCTCTTCGCCCTCATGGTAATACCCTGCGCCTGCCACCTCACCTCCTTCTACGGGGTTTGCTACAGCAGCAATGGTATAGATGATTTGACTGGGGTTGCCGTCGTAATCAGGAGTGAGTTCGTGTATATACTCAGTAAAGGTTTGGGCACAATCGGCACTATGATAAACATGCAACCTGAAATAGTACCCCTCAACGTAAGTTTTCAGCTTAAAGGCATAAAATTCACACTCGCCACGTCCTGCTGTGAAAGCGAACATTTCATCCCAAAAGTAAGCATTTTGGGGCTGCTCATATTGCTGTGTGAAGCTATGCCCGTGGTCGGTACTGCGATAAATCCGGTATTTTGGTCCAAGCCACCAACTTATAAAATATAACTCACCTATAGTACTACCTCTTGAAAACTTTGGGCCAGCTGATGATGAACTACCTAAGTATTCACGAGCAATAGGATATACATCAAACTCGGAACCATCATTTGTGCTGTATTTCAGCC
>CAZOSQ010000384.1:0-3792 GCA_964582245.1 uncultured Bacteroidales bacterium
CCTTGGGGGTACCAACTGGAAATGAAGAAGCACAATAGAACGTTCAAAGGTACGTCGCTCATCTACTGTGCGCAGGAGAAACGATACTATATGACCGAAGCTGGTACAATCGTGCCGGTGTGGAACACGTGATGAATTTCTGCACCGATGAGGATTACGAGGAAGTTTTACCATCATGCCCTGAATTTGAAAGAATGCTCGTACGTTCCGGCATTATATTGATCAAATATTGGTTTTCCGTTAGTGACGAGGAACAAGAAAAACGTTTCCAAGACAGGATCAACAATCCCGCCAAAAGATGGAAAATCAGCCCCATGGATATTGAATCCAGGACAAGGTGGATCGATTACTCCAAGGCGAAAGACAAAATGTTCCAACACACGGATATTAAACAAGCTCCATGGTACGTGGTACATGCAGATGATAAAAAAAAGGCTCGTTTAAATTGTATTCATCATCTCTTGTCGTTGATACCCTATAAAAAAATTGAACAAGAAAAAATCGAGCTTCCTCCCAAACAAAGTGAGGAGGGATATATCAGGCCGCCATTCGAGGAACAAACTTTCGTGCCAGAAGTATATTAAGTTATCAGTATGTTGGGTGTAGATATACCACTGTTCTTATTTCTAAGGTATTTCTAACTGTTATATAGAACGACTAGTGAATAGAATCCCTTCTTCGGCAGACCAAGAATGTTGACTAATAAATTGTTAATTGAAAGAAAAAAAATTGATTGTCTTCCAAATTTTTTTCATTTATCTTTGACGGCTAAAATTTTAAAAATAGAATTTATGAGTAGTTGGTTTGAATGCAAGGTACGGTACGAGAAGATGGATAATGAGGGTAAACAAAGAACTGTGAATGAGCCATACATGGTAGATGCAGTATCTTTTACCGAGGCAGAAAGCAGGATTTATAAAGAATTGGAACCTTATATCTCGGGAGAATTCAATGTAACAAACATTAAAATTGGCAATTATTCTGAATTAATCCCCCATGAAAATGGTGATCGATGGTTTAAATGTAAAGTGACTTTTATTACCTTGGATGAAAAAAAAGGAAAAGAAAGGAAAACAAGTACCAATATGCTGGTGCAAGCTAATGATATTAAAGAAGCTTTTGATAGGATTGAAGATCAAATGCGCGGCACCATAAGTGATTATACTATACAAACCATTTCAGAATCTCCTATATGTGATGTTTTTCCGTATTTCACTGGAGAGGGTGAATCACCCGAGGTAGGTGAAAAAGAAACTAAAATGGAATAATTTGACCTTGATTTTTTGTCATTATTTTAAAATGATCGATTATACTTATTAAATAATTTTATCCCCCTGTTTAAACAAAACTCCTAATAAAACCAATATGTTTTAGTGAAAAAACCGGTTAATTGATCTGTACAAAATGTAAAACCAGGGAAAGTTATGCTTATCCCTGGTTGATTTTATAATTATGATTTAACCTCCCCTTGTTTTTAATTATACACCAACTGGAAAATAGTAGATTAATATTCTTCTACTTCTACCAGTTCTTTCTTTCTCTCATCATATTCTTCCCCTGAAACCTCACCATTTCTATACCTGTCTTCAAGAAAATCTATCTTTTTTTCTGTATTCTCGAAATGGTGTTTTTTTTTCTTGCTGGTATTTTCATGACTTTTTTTTGCTTTAATAGAACAGGTTAAACAATTATCCTTAATAACACATGATCGTAATCTTTTTTTATTACAAAATTCATTCCAAACAATTGATTATTAACAAATAAATATTTTTTACTCTAAATTATATGCTTGTTACCATTACCTTTCAAAATGAAAGATAAGAATTAAGAGTTTTAGATTTACTGGAAAAATCCTGAACCAATTCCCTGTGGCTAAATGAACTATTTAACAGGTTACAATGTTTATTAACAGGTAATCAGTATATTTTATCACAAATAAACCTACTGCAATTAACCTTGTAAATATAACCTAATACGAGGTTTATCTTTGTATATGAGTAAAAATGACTTTTGACATTAACCCAAAAACCAATAAACTTAATGATGAAACATCCATGTATTGCATACACAACTAAGCACAGCTTCTTCTTCGTAGTTTTACTACAGGGAAGGAGCATTCTCATGAACGAAGTGAATAAACACAATATTAATAAAATTACCGACATGGATGTTCCATCATACCGCTGAAAAATAATTTTATTATGATGAAAAATGATATTGTTGCCCAATTAAGTTTTGGCTCTATTAACAAGTTGAAATACAACATACACGAACTAGTTATCTCTCATATTCCTTCCGGGGAAATTGAAATTGATCACATAGTGGAACTGGAAAGCTCTTTTTCGGGAAAAAATATACCCTGCTACCTAATGATAATCAAGAAAACACCTTTTTCTTATTCCTTTTCAGCATTAATGAAGATTCGAGAACAAAAACTATTCAACGGCATTGCCGTGGTTGGCCAATCAAAATTAAATAGGATAGATCAAAATATTTTTGAATCGGCTTTATTTAAAAATCTAATTAACATCAAGTACTTTTCATGCCGCCAACAAGCCTTAGATTGGTTAGATGAATTAAGGGTGAATAGCGGGGAAAAAATTGATCATTCTTAGGAATCGTTACGAATTAAATTAATCATTAATGCACTAACTTGGTTTTATTCTATAATTCCAATCCCCATGAAATGTTTCTTTCTCAATGTTTATTTGAGCCATCTCTTTATCAGATATTTTAATGCCTTTTTCATAGCTATTTATGTCTATTTCACATTCAACCTCCAGACCTTTTGTTGTTTTTGTTGATGCTATTAAATTGATTATCAATTCATAGCTTATTAATGGCTTTCCCCTCCAGTTTTGAGAAATATAAGAAAACAACCTATGTTCTATTTTATTCCATTTACTGGTTGAAGGGGGAAAGTGGCAAATATGTATTTCAACCCCTAATTCGTTGGACATATTTTGTAGTTCCCTTTTCCATAATCTGTTACGAGCGATGTTACTTCCACCACTATCAGCGGTTATTAATAGTTTTTTCGCATCAGGGTAAAGTTGCCTCCCCATTTTCAACCACCACCGACGTATGCTTTCTACTGCAAATTCAGCCGTATCCCTGTCAATACCAACATTAACCCACCCTTTGTTTTTGGTTATGTCATAAACGCCATAAGGTATAGCCTTTCCTTCTGCCATACTTAAAAAGTCATAAGCATTAACTTGTAAGGAGGCTTTTTCTTTTTGCCATTCAATACCATTGTTTTTGAAATTACCGACAAGTTCCTTTTTCTTTGCATCAACAGAAATTACGGGCTGGTTCTCCTGTTGAAATTGTATAACTTTTTGATGTATATAATTAAATTGTTCATCCCTGTCCTCATGGCTTTTTCCTTCATATGTTTTTCTATTGGCCTGCAAACTAAAACCTTGTTCTTTTAATATCTCGCCAACAAGTTTATGACTTATATTGAACCCTTTTTTCTTTAATTCCTCAGATAGTTTCCGCAGGCTTTTGCTTGTCCAAAGCAATGGTGATTCTGGTTCTCCTCTTACATGAGGTTCTAATAATTTCTCTAATTCAATTATTATATCCGGATGCTTTTCTGTTGCTTTTTTTCTGCCACCCCCTTTTTTCCGCAAACGAGCCATTGATAAATCTTCCCCACCTTTTATCTCTTTTATGCCCGAAGATATAGTTGTGCGTGAAATCTTTGTCGCCTTGGAAACTACTGATATACCGCCAAAACCAAGTACGTTTGCTTCTGCTGCACTCCATAAACGTCTCGATTTCTCA
>CAZOSQ010000385.1:0-3787 GCA_964582245.1 uncultured Bacteroidales bacterium
CTCATATTTTTCTAAACAAGAAGTACATAAACAATCATTGTAATCTTGCCACAAAAGAAGCATACTTCTTTTATGAATTTTATAGGATTCACACCAACAATCTTCTTCGTCTTGGCAAGTAAAAAAATTTCCGCAAGCAGGACATCGTTTTAATTTTCCTTTATCTATTATATAACTATCTATTATATAACTTAATCCCATATTTTCTCCTACTGGCTTAGTTTCTGTATTAACACAAATTATGGTTGTATGTTTATGCTTTATCGTGAGCAAATTTCACCGGCTCATTTCCACGCTAACACATCTCATTTTCCCACCCATTGAAGGATTCATCTTAGATATTTTAATCGTGCACTCTTCAATTTGGTCAAATTTTTTGTAAAGAACGTCTAATATTCTTTTGGCAATATGTTCCAGTAAATGTGATTTTTCTTTCATCTCTTCTTTAACAACCTGGTATACTTCTTGGTAATTTAAAGCATGCTTGATGCTATCTGAATTGGCAGCTTTTGACATATCTGTTTTTAAAAACAAATTAACCAGGAATTTATTTCCAACAATCCGTTCTTCTTCATAATGCCCGTGAAAGGCATAAAATTCCATATCTTCCAGGTGAATTATTCCCATTATTTATATGTTTGAATTAATTTTGTACGTTTAATTTTTCAAAAGTAGAAAATAATTTAAGAACATGATATATTCAACTTGTTTCAATCGAAATTTACTTATTTTTGTTTCTTATTAAAAAGTTAATCCATGAAAGAAATAAATGAAGAAGAATTAACAGGGAAAGAAAGACCTCTTAATTTTTTGGAACAAATTATAGAAGATGATCTAAAATCTGGTATTTATGGTAATAAAGTTCATACCCGGTTTCCCCCCGAACCAAATGGATACCTGCATATAGGTCATGCCAAGTCAATTTGCTTAAATTTCGGACTGGCACAACGATATAACGGGAAATGTAACTTACGGTTTGACGACACCAATCCTGAAAAAGAGAATGTAGAATACGTGAATTCCATAAAAGATGATGTACGCTGGCTGGGATTTGATTGGGAAGATAGGGAATATTATGCAAGTGATTATTTTGATCAATTGTATGATTGGGCTAAAAAGATGATCCGGGCTGGTAAAGCGTATGTATGTGATATGAGTTCTACTGAAATTTCAGCCAGCCGGGGCACACCAACCAGGCCTGGTAAGGAAAGCCCTTGGAGAACCAGGTCTGTAGAAGAAAACATGGACTTATTCGAAAGAATGAAACAGGGTGAGTATAAAGATGGAGAAAAGTCCCTTCGGGCAAAAATTGATATGGCCTCACCTAACATGCATATGCGTGACCCGGTTATGTATCGCATAAAACATGCACATCATCACCGGACAGGAGACAAATGGTGTATTTATCCCACTTATGATTTTACGCATGGACAGAGTGATTTCATCGAGGGAATTACTCATTCCATATGTACCTTGGAATTTGAAGTTCATCGACCCTTGTATGAATGGTACCTCGACCAAGTTGCCCAACCGGGAGAACCCCGGCCCAAGCAGAGAGAGTTTGCTCGCCTGAATCTTAACTATACGGTTATGAGCAAAAGAAAACTTCTCCGATTGGTGGAAGATAAATTTATTTCCGGGTGGGACGACCCGCGCATGCCTACCATATCTGGTTTACGAAGAAGAGGATATACACCCCAGTCTATACGTGTTTTTTCGGATAAAGTAGGAGTTGCAAAGCGAGAAAATGTTATTGATGTAGCTTTATTGGAATACTGTGCCCGAGAAGATCTTAATAAAAGAGCACAAAGAGTAATGGGTGTTTTAAATCCCTTGAAAATTATCATCACGAATTATCCCCAAGATCATGTCGATTGGCTAGATGCTGTTAATAATCCCGAGGATCCAGGAATGGGTACTCGAAAAGTTCCATTTTCAAAGGAAATATTTATTGAAAGGGAAGATTTTATGGAAGATGCCCCTAAAAAGTTCTTACGCTTGGCACCGGGCAAAGAAGTAAGGTTAAGATATGCATATTTCATCACTTGCAACGAAGTTATCAAGGATGATCAGGGAAACATTGTTGAACTAAAATGCACATATGATCCTGCTTCAAAAGGAGGAAATTCACCGGATGGAAGAAAAGTGAAAGGAACCTTGCATTGGGTATCTGCCATTCATGGAATTGATGCTGAAGTTCGATTGTATGACCGGCTTTTTTTAACCGAAGATCCAGAAGATGTGGAAGAAGGTGACGATTTCACGAAAAACATAAATCCAAATTCTCTTGAAATCTCAAATGGAAAAGTAGAGCCATATCTTGAAAATGCAAAACCCGGGGAAAGATTCCAATTTGAAAGATTGGGATATTTTTGTGTGGACCTGGATTCTTCTCATTCAAAATTGGTATTTAACAGGACTGTAACATTAAAAGATACTTGGTCAAAAATTGCCAAAAAAGATTCGTAATATACAATCAAAAGTGGAAAGAATATGAAATTTAAATGCGACAATTGTTTCAGTGTCTTTGAGTCGGAAGGAAAGAAGAAAGAATGGAATGATCCCATTTACGGGTATTGTTGGAAGTATATCGCTACTTGCCCGGAATGTAATGAAGAATCTGTTGAATATAAAAAACCTAAACCCGCTAAAAAAGAATCTTCGGCAGGTTTTACCCCTCAATCTTGTAATGGATGTTGCCAAGGGCAATGCCAAATGTAAAATATGATTGATTACATCAATAGGTAATTATATTAACTTTTCGTATATTTTTAATTAAAGCTCCCGTAATACTAATAAAATCCTAGGCCATTCCTATGATTCTTTTATATTTATACAGCTTTTATATATCCAATCCAAACACCTTCCTTATTACAAAACCCATCCCAAAGGAAATTAATGCTACACTAAAACTTAATATCGACATTTCCATGAAACGTTTTTTAAAGGAGAATTCTTTTACAACTGATATGTAATAGTTGAAAAGAAAAATGATAACTAAAGCAATAGCAAGTGTTATAATGAGGCAGATGTAATAATTATTTATAAAAAAATAAGGTAATATTAACAAAAAAACCGTAATTATGTAAGCCACACCAGTATATGTTGCACTTTTTAAAGCAGTATGACCATTTCCTTCCGATTTATTGGATAAATATTCCGATGCTGCCATTGAAAAAGAAGCAGCGATTCCAGTGATTAAACCAGCTAAAGCAATTAATTGAGTGTTTTGCAGGGCAAAAGTTAACCCGGCCAAGGCACCGGTTAATTCAACCAGTGCATCATTGAGTCCCAAGACCATTGAACCAATATAATTAAGACTGTCCTGTTCAATCATGGTGATGAGCTTCTTTTCATGTTCATCCTCCTGGTCAATTATTGTTTTTGCCCTAGGAATATTCTCGATGATCTCCTGGTAATTAATCATGGCCTTTTTTTCACCTTTTTCCATCAACCGGATACCAAAAGTTATACCTAACATCCTGGATATTAAAGAATAAAAAAGAACTTTCCATTTTTTAGGTTTTACTTCCTTCCCGGAGTAGTTTTTCCAAAATTTATAATGCTCCAGCTCTTCATTGGCTATCTCAATAATTATTTCACTATTTATTTTGTTCTTAATCTTCCTGGACAAATTCATGTACACGTGGTACTCGGTAATTTCATTTCTCTGCCAAATCAGTATATGTTCTTTCATTTTTCTTGTCAAAGTGCTGCTCAATATTTCCATTTGCCTTTCAAAAAATTATTAAAATCTGGAACATTTTATATATAATTTTAAGTATCG
>CAZOSQ010000386.1:0-3774 GCA_964582245.1 uncultured Bacteroidales bacterium
AGCCGTGGTTACCGACCCGGGGCAAACAACGCCGGAAATTACTGTCGTGGATAGTTCTTCCTCTCCTTCCGGCTTTTTTGCCACTCGATGTGAAAATTTCATCCAATTTAATTCTTCACTCGCGGAAGCAGGTGACCAGGCAAGGTTAATTTACAAAAAAGGGATTTTCTCTCTTGGGGTGAAAAATATTACCTTGGAGTTTGATTGGTTGCTAAGTCCCGGTGAAAACCCTGATCAAGTTACCGTTCAATGGTCGGATAGTTGTTTCTCTTGGAAAGATATTTGTACTTTTTATCGTCCCGGGGCAGGCAGTGCATCTTGGAAAACCGTACAATGTATCCTGCCCGGGGAAGCAGAGGATTTGGATTCCCTGTATATCGCTTTCTTGTTTACTTCCGCGGGAGGAAAAAATTCTTATATTGATAACGTGAAGGTAAGCGGGTATTTAAAACCTAAACCTCCCTTACCCGTGGTGGCGCATACCAATGAAACAGGAAACCAGGTGACATTAGAATTTGATAAATTCATGATGGAACCCAATGAGCAGGAAGAAAATTTCCGGGTTTTTACCAACCGGGAAATTGATGTTATAAAAATTAACTTGGAGGATACAAGCAACAGGATCTTTAAACTTTTTTTAGCTGATACTATCATCAAGGGGCAAGACGTATACCTTTCTTACCAAGAGGGAAATGTACAATCGGAAGATGGCGGTGTTTTACAATCGATACGTTTGATGAAAGTGCGAAACGATGTTTCTATCGAGGATGAAGATGAAAATACACTGTTGGTTTCCCCGAACCCCAGTGGAGGGATTATTAATTTTACTTATATATCTAGTCAAAATAATGTGGTAACAATTAATATCTATAATATGAATGGGCAGTTGATGCATTCTGAGCAACGGGTTAAAAGAATAGGGGAACTTTCCGGTAAAATAAACATGCAGGTTTTTGCCCAAGGCATCTATACAATTCAAGTTGTAAACGGTAATAAAAAAACTTCAACAAAGGTAATAATTTATAAACCGGGGAAATAAAGACAAAATATGAATCCATTGCCATCTAACATAAGAGAGCTTGCTGATTTCTTTAAAAAAAACCTTTTAGGGCTTTATGAAAGCAATGAAGTGGAAAGCTTGTTTTCCATAGTTTTCGAGCATGAATTTGGAATTAAACCTTTCCAGGTACGTGTGAATCCCGGGAAAAAGGTCACTGCCAAGGAGGTGAATGAAATTATTAGAATAATTGAAGAATTAAAAAGATATAAGCCGGTTCAGTATATCACTGGCAAAATGGAATTTTACAACACGAAGATCAGGGTAAACCCATCAGTCCTTATCCCTCGACCGGAAACAGAAGAACTGGTTCAATGGATCATCAACGAATGTTACAGTAACCAGTTGCTAAATATACTGGATATTGGTACGGGAAGCGGTTGTATTGCCATTGCTTTGGCTAAAAACTTGAAAAATGCAAAAGTGGAAGCCTGCGATATATCGGGAGAAGCCTTGGAACTGGCAGCCAATAATGCCCGGGAAAATGAAGTGAATATACGATTTTATAAGATGGATATACTTACTGATTTAGGTAAGAATAGACCATTTTCTTATGATATTATCGTGAGTAATCCTCCTTACGTGACAGAATCTGAAAAGCGTCATATGAATAAAAACGTGCTTGATTATGAGCCGGTTCAAGCCATTTTTGTCCAGGACGAGGATCCTCTTTTGTTTTACGAGGCAATCGCTGAATTCGGGCAAAGATACCTGGAAAATGAGGGGCATCTCTTCCTTGAAATAAATGAAGCTTTTGGTACCATGACCCGGGATTTGTTAAAAGACAATGGATATACAGACATAGAACTTAAAAAGGATATTCATCTTAAAAACAGGATGATTCATGCCAGGAAAAGATAAAGAAATCACCTTTGATGAAGCATTAAAAAGAATGCAACATCTATGCAGCAAGCAAGAAAAGTGTAGTTTTGATATAAAGAAAAAGCTTTCGGGGTTGGGAGTGCCTAATGACAGCATTACAAGGGTTATCCATGAATTGAAAAAAAATGGTTTCGTGGATGATTCACGTTATGCCCATTCATTTGTCCTGGATAAATGGAAATTTCAAAAATGGGGTCGGTTAAAGATTTTGCAATTAATGAAGTTTAAGGCTATACCGGATCATGTTGCTGAAGAAGCCATCAGTAAAATTGATGAAAATGAATATCGGCAGGTGATTGCTAGGGAACTTGCTAAAAAAGAAAGAACTATAGGAGACATCCCGTCCGTTCAAAAAAAAGCCAAGCTGTTTAGGTTTGCCTCCAGTAGGGGGTACGAAGCGGAAATAGTATATAATATTCTTGGTGAAAACTAGGTAAATAGTTCATCATATAAGTCTTTTCTTTGGATAAATGGTTTATAATGAAAACCTACGTTAACTTGAAGCTAAAACATAAATGCTAAATCACTAATTTGCTAATGAAAAGAAGCAAATAATATATTTAAATGCTTTAGGGACTTAGCGATTTTATAACCATCATTGTTGGTATTGTTTTTATTTTTTCTCAATCTTGGCACGTTATTTATGTTATTATATTATATATAAGCTACAATTGTGTTATATAGTTGAAGGATCCTAATTGTAGTTAAAGAATTTTAATTTTTATAGGGAAGGAATAAAACATGGAAAAAGAAGAAATTAGCTATTTGGAACTTGAAAACCAACAGCCTTACATGGTGTATCAAGGGCAAACAGTAAATTTGGATAAAATAAGTACCTCCAATACAGGGGAAATAGGAAAAAAAGAAGGGAAAAAACTACTTAAACAGAATAGCAAAGAAATAGCACGTCTTCAAGATGTATTGTATGCAAATGGACGGTACGCATTGCTTATTGTATTCCAATCCATGGATGCTTCAGGAAAAGATAGTACCGTGAAGCATGTTTTTTCAAGAGTCAGGCCGCAAGGCATAGAATTTTCTGATTTTCAAAAACCAGCTTCCGGTGAATTGCAACATGATTATTTATGGAGGTTGTATAAAAAATTGCCCGGGAGAGGAATGATAGGTATATTTCACCGGTCGCATTACGAGGAAGTGGTGGCAACGCGGGTGCACCCGGATTTTATCTTAAAGCAGAATTTGCCACACATTCGAAAATTAGGGGATATCAATGAAGAATTTTGGCATCAACGTTATAATCATATTAATAATTTTGAGCAGTACCTTGTAGAGAATGGTATAGTGGTTTTGAAATTTTTCCTGCATCTTTCCAGGGAAAAACAAAGCAAAAGGTTTTTAAAAAGAATAAACCGAGCCGATAAGCATTGGAAGTTTTCGGTCAATGATATCAAGGAACAGCAATATTGGGAAGATTACCAGTTTGCATACAAAAAGGCCATACAAAGCACATCAACAGATCTTGCACCATGGTTTGTTATTCCTGCAGATCATAAATGGTTTACGAGGTATATAATCAGTCAAGTGGTGTTAAATACCCTTAAGAACTTAGATCTATCGTACCCTTCCTTGGATTTGCATGAACAAGAAATACAGGATGTTAAACAAAACCTTAAGAAACAGGCTGCTGGTAAATAATATTGAAATTGTTCTTGAATTGGTGGATAAAAATGCATGAGTTACTTTTTAATTGCTGGCGATTCATTTTTGAAGATTATAGTTATCTCATATACCTTATTATAAAGTATCGTATTTGTTTCTGACTAGTGACGCGTCACATGTATTAAAGCGCATCGGATTTACCTTGAACCCAGCGT
>CAZOSQ010000387.1:0-3752 GCA_964582245.1 uncultured Bacteroidales bacterium
TTATGTAAAATGTACAATGCCTTTCTTATTGTTGATGAAGCACATGCTTTTGGTGTAATAGGAGATAAGGGATTGGGAATATTAGATCATTTTAATATGAAACCCGAAAGCATTGATATATTAGTGGGTACTTTAAGTAAGGCTATTGGATCTTCAGGTGGATTTGTAACCGGAAATAAAGATCTCATCTCTTACCTTCGATTTGGAAGTCGCCCTCATTTTTTTACTACCGCACCTTTTGTAGCATCAAATGCGGCAGCGTTAAAGTCAATCCAAATAATAAAAAAAGATAGTGAAAGAAGAAAAAATCTTTGGAGAAATATAACCTATTTCAAAGCTAGTTTAATGAAGTCTGGGTTTAACATAGGTGATTCAGAAACAGCAATCTTCCCGGTAATAATTGGTAACCACAACCAAGTTTTTGATTCAACCAATGAACTATTTTCAAGGGGTATATTAGTCAACGGGATTCCCTACCCTGCCGTTTCACGAAAACAAACTCGCCTACGGCTCACCGTAACCTCGGAAATGACAAAACAACATATTGATAGATGTATTGATGAATTATGCGATGTACTAGGTTACGAAAGAAACAGTAAGATTAATATGTTGAAATCAAAATCATCAAAAAAAATAAAAGAACAAACAGAAAAACTAAAGCCGTAATCTCGAAAACAAAATTCTGATTTGACGAAAAAGCGCTGGATATTAACCCAGCGCTTTTTTTACACTTGAACTATTAAAAATAAAAAATCTATTTTTTAAACCAGTTGATGAAATACCGCAAGATTTACAAAACTCAAACATAACTTTGACAATATTCACGCATGTTCCATCCGGATTTATTCACCACAAAAATGTAAAGATAAACCATGAAAATTATTTACTGGTAAACATAACACTAAAAATGTTGTTTAATAATATCTTCTAATATTTAAACAAAATTAATGTAGAATGAAAAAAATAATTTTAATAGGATGTAATTGATGATTTTATTAAATACCATTGCTCAAGAAAATATCCCTTAAAAAAAATCGAAAACGAAGGAGCGGGTACATTTTTACCAACAATCGGTATAATAGTAGAATTTTGATAATGCTTAGTTTAGAAATAGAACTTTATATAATAAGGTGAGGAAAATAAGGATCCGGTCGATTTAATAAATGCCTTACCCGCTTTGATACTATTCCAAATTAGGATCATCCAGGTACATATCTTCAGCATCCAATTCATTCTCGCTAGGCTGACAATCCATGTTTATGACCAGGCTATCGGAAAAATTAAAGTCCCCCTTATAGAATTGTATTTCCTTATCATTATATACCTCGTTCATGTATAAAGCCCATATGGGAAGAGCCATAACAGCACCTTGTCCAAAATAAGACGATCTGAAATGAACTGACGGATCCCCTGCTCCAACCCAAACACCAGTAATAAGAACAGGTGTAATACCCATGAACCAACCATCTGTATTATTTTGCGTGGTTCCTGTTTTACCCGCAATCGGGTAGTCAAATTTATAGATGGTTCTTAAACTATGAGCTGTACTACTTGTTTTACCGCGATATTTATTGTAGACTCCATCAACAGTACCTTTCATCATTTCCAACATAGTAGCAGCAGTATGTTCATCCAATGCCTCTCGTGAAGCAGATTCAAATTTTACCAGCACATTCCCATTCCTATCTTCTATACGTGTCAGAAATATGGGTTGTCTCCAAATTCCTTGGTTGGCAAAACAACCATATGCTCCTACCATCTCGAATAAACTCACATCAGAAACGCCCAAGCATATAGAAGCCACTTCAGCCAAAGGACTCGAAATACCCATGGCTTTTGCTTTTTTAACAACAGGACCGGGTTTTACTTTTTTCATCAAATGAACTGCTACATTATTCATTGAATTAGCAAGTGCATATTTATAACTTACCATACCCTCGAATTTTGGTCCATAAGCAGGTTCCCAACGTTCTAAAAGTCCTAATTCTCCTTCATTAATGTAATAAGGAATATTGGCTACCTGTTCGCACGGCTCAAACTTATCATCTTCCAAAGCCGTGGCATATAGTATAGGCTTAAAAGTTGAGCCAACTTGTCTTTTTGCTTGTATCACGTGATCGTACTGGAAATGCTTATTATCCACTCCCCCCACCCAAGCTTTCACATGCCCATTTTGCGGTACCATGGACATCATTCCTGCTTGAAGGATACTTTTATAATACTTTATGGAATCAAGAGGGGACATTGTGGTATCTTTTTCACCTTGGCAAGAAAAAACCGTCATTCTAGTTTTCTTTTTAAAAGCATTCCATACTTCCCGATCTGTTATCTTCTTATTATTCTCTTTCATTCGCCGGTACCTGCTAGATTGGCGTATAGCCGACCATAAAATACCATCTACCTGGTTATTACTCAAATTATTATCGAAAGGAGGATGGTTACGATTTTTTATATCATTGAAAAAATGATTTTGAAGGTTTTTCCCCAGATATTTAATTACCGCCTCCTCTGCATATTTCTGCATCCTGGAATCAATGGTGGTATAAATTTTTAATCCGTCAGTATATAAGTTATATTTTGTACCATCAGGTTTCTTTATTAAATATTCTCCCGAGGAAGGATGTTTCTCGTTTAAAATCTTTAAAACCTCGTTTTTTAATACTTGCCTGAAATAAGTAGCTGATCCCGTATAATGACTCACCAACTTGTAATCTACCCCAAGAGGAAGTTGAATCAAAGAATCTAGTTTACCCGGATCTAAAAATCCATATTTTTCCATTTGTGCAAGCACTAAATTTCTCCTGAATAAACAAGTATCTGGTCTACGAAGGGGATTATACAAGACGGGATTATTTACCATTGCCACTAATAAAGCAGCTTGTTCAATTTTCAGTAAACCAGGTGACGTATTAAAATAAACATCGGCGGCAGAATGAATACCTACTGCATTATGCGTATAATCGAATTTACTAAAATACATGGCAATAATTTCTTCTTTCGTGTAACGTCTTTCCAGTTGTGCAGCTATAATCCATTCTTGTAATTTCTGCTTAATTCTTATGATAATATTACTGTTAACCTCATGGTATAACATCTTTGCCAATTGCTGTGTGATTGTGCTGGCGCCTCCCTTTTTTCCCAAAAAAACAATTGCCCTGGCAGTTCCTCTTGGATCTATCCCGGAATGTTCATAAAACCTAATGTCTTCTGTTGCAATTAATGCTTTTACTAAATTAGGTGATATATCATGATATTGAGCGAATGTACGATTAGAAACATAATATTTACCTATAATTTCACCATCTGCTGAATAGATTTCAGAAGCCAAATCAAACTTCGGGTTCTCCAATTGTTTATAATCAGGCATCTTGCCAAAAGAACCAATGGCTATTAGTAATAAAAATAAAATAATGGAAATTATTCCTCCAAAAAATAAATACCAAAAAATTTTAACAAACTTTTTAAACTTACTATTATCCCGCATTTGGTGAATTTTAATTAAGAAAACGTGTAGATAAATATATTATTTTATATTGAATTTTCCTTGTTTTTTGTGCCTGGTTTAAAAATTTATTTGAACTGTTCATTGAAAAATATTTTTTCCAATAATTTATTAAAATTTTCCATCTCCACGATATAATTTAAAATCGTTTTTTTACCGACAGAATATACTTTCTAATTGCCTGTTTTTTAATTCACTAAAGTTTCCCACGTCTGAAAGTATTGAATTATACGGGATAATTAATTTAAAA